>DAIEHU010000012.1 GCA_027353395.1 Desulfobacteraceae bacterium | reverse complement strand
TTCCCCTGACCGGAGATATACCCGACCTCTCCTTCATACCGGATCTTAATCCAGTCCTTCGACCGGGCCAATACTTCCACCTGATCGTTTTTTCTCAGCACTTTCACAAGCGGCTGGGCGATTCCCCGCCCCTGCCGCATATTCAACCGGTCAACGGCAACCACCCCGCTTTCCGGGGACGCCGCGCCCGTCACCTTTTCCGGAATCAGCAGCAGGCAAGAAAAAAAGCCTAAGAAGATCAGTGTTTTAAAAATTTTCTGATAGAAAAATAGCACCCTATCCATCCAATCATCATGCTGCACAAGACTATGGCCAGAGAAAACTTCAGCGGAATAAAGCGCATTTCAAAGAAAGAAAACGCCCCTTCAGTCGACAAGCCGGGCACTGTCAAAATAAAAGCCAGAAAAAGCGTCACAATTCCGATCAGACCTCCCAGAAAGCCCTGGAGTATCGCTTCAATAAATAGCGGATATCTGATAAAATTTTCATCCGCCCCCACAATTCGAAGGATTTCAATTTCTTCCCGCCGCGAGTACATGATCATACGGATGGTATTGGCAATAATTAACAGGGTGGCAATAAAAAAGATACTGGCAAGCACCCCTCCGGTGATTTTAAACAGATTATAAACACCGTTGAACCGGTGAAGCCATTTTTGCGCATATTCAACATCATCCACATTCGGCAAATCGGCAATGCGGCCTGCCAGCGCTTCGATCTCCGCCGGGCTGCGGCTTACATCTTTGAGCGTAATTTCCAAAGAATCCGGCAATGGATTTTGATCCAGACCCTCCAGCAGAGACGACTGTTCGCCGATTTTTTTCTTCAGGTCTTTAAAAGCCGCATCCTTGGAAATAAACACAATGTCTTCCGCCTGGCCTGTCTTTTTAATGGCATCGATCAGGGCCAGCCTTGCCGGTTCGGACACGCCGTCGCTCATATACGCGATGATGCGGACGCCTTTCCGCCATCCATCCAGAAAATCCGTCGCATTGATAAAAAAAAGCATAAAAGCGCTGACGATAAACACCGACAGCGAAATCGTCAACACGCTGACCGTATTCAAAACTTTATTGTTCTTGATATCCCTCAAGGCCCGTTTGGCTTCGAGCATGCTCATGAATCCATCTCCTGCGCGATGCTCCGGGTTTCATCTTCCGGATTCAGCCGGCCTTTGGCAAGCCGGACTACCCGGCCGTGACCGGTGTTGATCATCTGTTGATCATGGGTGGCGACGATAACAGTGGTTCCGGACTCATGGGCGTCCCGCAGCAATTGAAAAATATGACTGGCCGAGTCCGGGTCCAGGCTTCCGGTGGGTTCATCCGCCAGAATAATTTTCGGCTCGCCCACGATGGCCCTGGCAACCGCCACCCTCTGTTTCTCGCCGCCCGACAGCACCGGCGGCAATTCTCCGGCCCGGTCGTCAATCCCGACCCGCATCAGCGCTTCAGTCACTCGCCCCTGAATATCCTTTGGCCTGACGCCAACGATTTCCAGCACCAGCGCCACATTCTGGAACACGGTTTTAGTGGGGATTAATTTAAAATCCTGAAAAATGACCCCTAATTTACGGCGAAGCATGGGAATCTGCCTTTGGGTGATGCGGTCCATGTTCATGCCATCAATGATAATCGACCCTTCAGAAACGGTTTCGCCCATATACAGCAGCTTGATCATGGTTGACTTGCCCGCGCCGCTGGGACCGGTGACGAACACGAATTCATTGTTCCGGATATCCACCGTCAAATCGTGCAATGCTTCCATTTTCCCATAGCGCTTGCTGACGCGGAACATGCGGATGATGGTATTTTCCTTGTGCATGACAAACATATCGCGAAACCTTATCAATATTGATGATTTCGATTAAAGCATTGACCGGAACCGGTTTTGTTGATAGAGGGGGTAGCGAGTCAAGGAGTGCTGTTCCCAGTTTTTCTTGCTCCCCCCACTGATCCCATAAAACGCTTCTTCCCCTCAGTGGGGGTTATTATTTATCGAATATTTCGGCTGAAATCAACATATATTGCCATAAACAAACGGCACTTCCGGGCGGCAAGCCCATTACTGGAGTATGCATCAATGAAACAAGAACTGATCCGGCTGCTTTGCGAAAAATCCTTTCAATACAGCAAGGAACCCGTATTCAAGCTGGCGTCGGGTAAAATGAGCAGTTTTTATGTAAACTGCAAACCCGTGACGTTAAGCCCGAGGGGGATGTATCTCATTGGCCATTTGGTGTTTGAGGCCATCCGCGACATGAACGCGCAGGGTGTGGGCGGCCTGACTTTCGGCGCGGATCCCATCGCCATGGCGACATCGTTTGTGTCCGAAATCAAACACCAGCCCGTCAAAGCATTTTCCATCCGCAAAACCAGAAAAGACCATGGCATTATTAAATGGATAGAAGGAGATTTGACCTCCGGAGACAGGGTCGCTATTGTCGAGGATGTGGCGACCACCGGCGGTTCCACCATCAAGGCCATTGAACGGGCCCGGGAGGAAGGATTACGGGTTGAACGGGTTATTGTCATGATTGACCGGCAGGAAGGCGGCATTGACAACATCAAGGCGCTGGTGCCCGATGTGGTTGCTCTGATCACCAAGGACGAACTGCTTCAGGTTTACAATCACGGCATGATATAGGTTGCACAGGAATCATCGGATTCCCAGACGCCCACACGGGATATGCGCGCTCCGGGCGTGGTGATTTTGGCGCTCAGGGTTTCGGCAATATACCGGGCGATATTTTCCGATGATGGGTTCCCGTCGTCAAACAAATTCAATTCATTTAAAAATTTATGATCCAGCGATTCAATAATCTCCCTCAAGTGAATCTTGATCTCGCCAAAATCCATCAACACCCCGGCATCGTTTAATTTTTTTCCAGCGATATGAGCTTCCACCTTCCAGTTGTGGCCATGAAGGTTTTCGCATTTTTCAGCAACCATCCGCAACTGATGTGCGGCGGCAAACCGGGAGACGACTTTCAGTTCATACATGGAATTCTATCCTATCCTGTTCATTGGCCGTTTATTTGGCGGCCCTAGTGGTTCCGCCCTTAAACAGGCGCTTGATTTTTTGGGTCAGCTTTCCCTCGTCCAACTGCATAAATTCTCTTAAGAGTTCTTCCTGCCTTTTGCTCATGTTCTTCGGCGTTTTCAGATCCACCTGAACAATCTGATCCCCCCGCACATTGGAACGGATGGAGGGAATTCCCTGTCCATGCAGCCGGAACGTATCGGCATACTGGGCGCCTTTGGGAATTTTAAGGGTTTCTTCACCGGTCAGGGTGGGCACTGTTATTTCTCCTCCCAGGGCCGCTTCAACAAAGGACAATTCCACGGAACAGATCACATCCGTGCCGTTGCGCTTGAAAAACTCATGGGGCCGAACCGACAGAAATACATATAAATCTCCCGACCGTCCGCCTCTGATTCCAGGTTCGCCTTCTCCGGTCAGTCGCAGCTTTGATCCATTGTCCACACCGGCGGGTATTTTGAGGGATACTTTTTTATTGACGATGATCCGCTGCTGCCCCCGGCACTGGGGACACGGGTCTTTGATGACCTGACCGGTTCCCCGGCAGGAAGGACAGGCGCTCTTGACCGAAAAAAATCCCTGGCTTCTGACCACCTGGCCGGTTCCCCGGCACTGGGAGCAGGTTTCCGGATAGGTTCCCGGCTTTGCACCGCTGCCCTCACAGGTGGGACAGGTCTCATATTTCTCGATACTGATTTCTGTTTCCATTCCAAACGCCGCCTGCATAAAGTCGATGGTCAGATCATAGCGCAGGTCACTGCCCCGCTGGGCGCTGTTGCGGGCGCTGCGGCCGGTCCGGAAACCAAAAAAATCTTCAAAAATATCGCCAAAACTGGAGAACACATCATCAAATCCGCCGGATGACCCGCCCGCCATGCCTTCAATTCCGCGATGGCCGAACTGGTCATAAACCTGGCGTTTTTGGGCGTCCGACAAAATGCTGTAGGCTTCGGCGGCTTCCTTGAAACACTCTTCCGCCTCCTTATCCCCGGGATTCCGGTCCGGATGATACTTTAAGGCGATTTTGCGGTATGCCGATTTCAGCTCACCGGCCTCCACATTGCGCCGGACGCCGAGTATCTCATAATAATCTCTTTTTGAACTCATGAATTTTCCATAAACGGTGGGTTAACGGATTTATTCAATACAAAAAACATCCCGCTCTGGCTACCCAAAACAGAATGTCTGACATTTTTTATCCCATCTAAATCTTTGACAGCCGGCAATATTATGGTATGAAGACTGGCGGGCGAATTCGCCTTGGCGTTACATTAATGCATAAATTATGATTGTCAATATGGAACTTGAATTCATTAAAGAGATGTTTGACGCGATCGCGCCCCGGTATGATTTTCTAAACCGGCTCTTGAGCCTCAGGCAGGATATTTACTGGCGCAGGTTCATGATCACGGCTCTCTGTTTGCCCAAAAACGCCGCTGTACTGGATGTGGCCTGCGGAACCGGGGATGTGCTTGTTGAAATCGCGGAACAGGGGCAAGACCAGGGACTCGTGATCGGCGCTGACTTCGCCCCGCAGATGCTGACGCTCGCAAAAGACAAGCTTATCCGGAAAGGGCTTGACGCCCGCATCCATCTGATGGCAGGAAACGGCCTGCATCTGCCGTTTCCATCAGACACCTTTGACGCCATCACCATTGCCTTCGGCATCCGCAATATCATGGCCCGGAAATCCGCCCTCACCGGGTTTTTCCATTGCTTAAAGCCAGGAGGAAAGGTGGCGGTGCTGGAACTGGCCACTCCCAGCCACCCGTTTTTTTTGTCCCTGTACCTGTTCTATTTTTCCCGGATATTGCCGCTCATCGGCGCTTTTTTTTCCAAACACCTGAAAGCCTATAATTATCTACCCGCATCCGTCCTTAATTTTCCGAAACCTTCAGCATTTGCGGCCATCATGAAACATGCGGGATTTAACGGCATCAAATGGCGGCGGCTGACTTGCGGCATCGCCACCCTTTACATCGGACATAAGCCGTTATCCTGAAGGGCGGCTTGATACACTATTATTGTTTATCGCCCGCCGGATTCGATGCCCAGAACCAGCGGACCAGCCCCCCCGTTTCATCACGGATCAGATATTTTTTTTCCTTCCATAAATTGACATAGCAATAGATAAAACCCTCCTCCATGCCTGTTTGCCGGGCGATGCGGGCGCTTAATTCCCGGACCGGGTCATCGTCTGTGGCCGCAAAAACGCCAAGTTCTTCAATCATGTCGTTAGACAAGACATCAAAAATCAATTTCAACCGTTTTTCACTTTCCACGGCCAGACGCTCCTTATCCGTGCCCCCGCCATCAAGACACCGTTTTTTGGCGGTCTCCCACGCATCGGTCATGGGCCGGTAGGCCTCAGAGATCAGCGCCTCCATTTCCGCCGGGGAGATTCGGGAAGTGCGCACAATCGCGGAATTCGCATCATACCGGGTCCAGTCGTTAGATAATATCTCAAGGTCATATTCGGCCAGATGCTCCCTGACCGTGGTGCCGGGAAACGGCGACAGGAAATGAAAGCCGTGTTCGATATCCAGCTCCCGTGCGAAATTGATGGTGTCAGTCAACGTTTCTAAAGATTCCCCAGGCAAACCCGCCATAAATGACGCATGGGCGATCATTCCAGCGTTTTTACAGGCCAGGACCGCCTGCCGTGCCTGATCCAGGGTGATTCTTTTTTTGACCCTTTTGAGCATTTCAGGATTTCCGGACTCAATACCGAAACTGACCGCGTCGCATCCCGCCTGCCGCATGATCGTCAAGGTTTCCTCATCCACCGTGTCCACCCTGGCAAACGCGCTCCACCCGAACCGGATATTCCGATTTAAAATTTCCCCGCACAATGTCCGTACCCGGTTTTTATTGGCGGTAAACAGATCGTCGGCAATATTGATGCGCTCAAATCCGAGAGATAGAATCGCTTCAATTTCATCCACCACCAGACCGGGATCGCGATACCGGACCCTGGACCCGACCATTTTTCTGCCCAGGCAGAAAATGCACTGGTTGGGGCAGCCCCGGCTGGTGATCAGGCTGATGGGAAAGCCCAAGGCCTTGTACCGGGAAAGAGGCAATAAATGGCGGGAAGGCAGGGGCAATACGTCCAGGTTTTCAATAAATTCCCCCGGTCCGGTGGCGACGAACCGGTGATTATCCATAAACGCCAGACCCTTGATGCTTTTCCAGGCCGACCGGTTGCCTGACACCGGCAGCCAATCCATCAATGTGCGCTCCCCTTCTCCCAGAACAATGGCATCAATTTCCGGGTACAGGCTCAGGGTGTTTTCCGCGTCAAAGGTCACATGCGGTCCGCCCATCAGGGTAATCAGCGATGGATTGTGCTTTTTGGCGATTTTTAATATATCCGCACCGGAAGGAAAATTTAAGGTCACGGATGTGGCACCCACCGCATCCGGCCGGAATGCGTCCAGTTGACGGCGAAATTTTTCCGGCGTAAACCGGCTGACGATATAATCAAAAATCCGGACTTCCGCGCCGGCCGCTTCGCAGGCGGCGGCCACATAACAGATGCCCAGAGGCGGGGACGGGGCTTCTTCCAGAGGATAGGGCGGGGCGATCAAGGCGACTTTCATATCCATCTCGCATAAAATTTTTTAGAGCATTTACATAAAAAAAGGGTTATCGCCGTCAGCGATAACCCTTGCACCTGTTTTTGGCTGAGGGTCAAGGATTCGAACCTTGGTTAACGGGGTCAGAACCCGTCGTGCTGCCGCTGCACCAACCCTCATGAAATAAATTGTCTCAATAACTTAGCGCCTGCCGGGTGTCAAGTCAAATTTTATTCCGGCTGGTAGCAAGTCTCCGGTTTGCCGGGAAAGATAACCATCTAAAAACCATTTCCCGGAGACTGCGCAGGAAAAGCGGAATTGTCTCTTGCTGATGACGCATACGGTTGTTATCATACCGGTCATTTTCCAGGGTAAAAACATTTGGCGGACAGGAAGGGGGTAAAAAATTGGGAACGCCCACTCAAATGGTCTGGACGGGGTTGTCGCCTGATGCGGCACGGGAAGCGCTTGTCAACAAGGATAAATCCATGCGGGACAAGCGGATGGCGCTGAAAGAGGCGGTGGCCCTATTTATAAAGGATGGCGATAACATCGGCATTGGCGGCTTCGTCAATATCCGTCAGCCCGTCGCCATTACCCATGAGATGGTCCGGCACGGATTTAAGAACCTGACCCTTTCCTTTCAATCCGCGGGGCTGGCCGGCGACTATCTGGCCGGGGCCATGATGCTGGATGAAAGCCGTTTTTCCATTAAACGCATTGAACTGGCATACTGGGCCCACGAGTCGTTCGGGCTTTCCCCCATGTTCCGTTATCTTGCGGAGCGTGGGAAAATCGAGATGGAAGACTGGAGCAACTATAACATGTCCGCCAGGTTCAAGGCCGGGGCCATGGGCCTGCCATTCCTGCCGACCCGAAGTCCGCTCGCCGGCGATGTCCCTTCCTCCAACCGCACCAAAATCATCATTTGCCCTTTTACCAGACGCAAAATCGCGCTGGTTCCCGCCAGCAACCCCAACGTCGCCATCATCCACGTGACCGCGGCCGATAAATACGGCAACTGCATTATCCGCGGCACGGACGCCACCTGTCCGGAAATCGCCATGGCGTCCGCCCACACCATCGTGACCTGCGAGCAGCTCGTGGACCATGAAGTGATTGCCAGCCATCCCAAGGATGTGGGAATTCCCTTTCCGGCGGTTGACGCCGTCATCCATGTTCCCTTCGGCGCGTATCCCGGCGCCTGCCGGCGGCATTACTATTTCAACGGCGACCACATCCGACGGTTTCATGCGGCTGCCGCCCCCATGCAGAAAGGCGGCGCTTCAGGCGCCCTGAAGGCATATTATGACGAATACATTTACAGCATCGACACCTTTGGCGATTTCATCAAGAAATTTCCGGCTGACAAATTGATGGCTGACCAGGCGGCTGAATCCTATAATTGCCAAAGACCGGCTTGATTTTCCTTTTTTGTGCACTCCTGAATTGAAACCGCTTGAAACCCATAATGAGGAGACGTCATGACGGATGGAGCAACCTATACCGCCCAGGAAATCATTGTGGTGGCGGGATCAAAAATCATAGAAGACAAAAAAATCGTATTTGTCGGCACCGGCCTTCCCATGGTCGCCACCCTGCTGGCAAAACGGACTCATGCGCCCGGCCTGATTCCGGTTTTTGAAGCAGGTGCCATGGGGCCGCCCTTGAATGCCGGCCTGCCCATTTCGGTCGGCGACTCCAAGACATTCACCGATGCCTCCTACGTGAAAGGACTCAACGCCGCTTTTGAAATGACCCAGCGCGGGTATGCGGACTTCGGATTTATCGGCGGCGCGGAAGTGGACATGTTTGGGAACCTGAACTCCACCATGATAGGGGATTACCCCGGCGGCTATCAAAAGCCCGCGGTTCGGCTCCCCGGCAGCGGCGGGGCAAGCGACATGGCAGCTTCCTGTGAACGGACCATCCTGATTGTTCCCCATGACAAAAGGAAATTTAAAGAGAAACTGTCCTATGTCACCAGCCCTGGGCATCTGGACGGCACCCCAAACGCACGTTACAACACCGGTCTTCAGGGCAAGGGCCCTTACCGGCTGATATCAACCAAAGGCATCTTTGATTTTGAGGAAAAAACCAAAAGGATGCGTCTGATTTCCGTGTTCCCCGGTGAAACTGTGGAGAGCATCCAGGCGGCCACCGGTTTCGAGCTGCTGGTGGCCGCAGATGTCAAGCTGTTCGCCCCGCCGACCAGGGAAGAAATCAGACTGATCCGTGAAGAGATCGACCCCAACGGCGTATTTGTAAAAAAATCATCATGATCCGATTAACATAGATTCAGACCGCATCTTTACCTGTGCCCCACCTGTTTTATGCCCATGTCACTTTAGACGTATTCCGGGCCGGCAGGCGTTGGTATTTGTATTTCGGACGCCCGACCATGGCCGCGCCATAACACACATGGCCTTGCGGCAAAGCCAGCGCTTCCTGCAGGGGTGGCCAGAACATGGCCGCCGCGCCGAAAAAGCCACCCCAGCAGGTGCCCAAACCCAGAGACGGGGCCGCCAGTTCAAGGTAGGCGACGGCAATGGTGCATGCGTACTGGACGGTTGTGTCCGCGGCAAGCCCATGGGCCAGAATAATGTGCGGCGCGTCCCGGCATACCACATCCACGCCGAAATCCCAAGCCCCCACCACCAGATCCATATGCATTTTTGCGGCCATGGCAGGTTGTTCCTTTATCATCGCCCGCATCCAGTCCACCACCATGCCCGTGAGCTGGTGCAATTTTTTCGAATCGTGGACAACGCGCCAGTGCACGGGCTGGGTATTGTGCCCTGAAGGGGCGTAGGAAGCGATTTCAATCAGCCGGGCCAGGATTTCCTTCTCCACCAGCTCCTTTTTATAGGTCCGAATGGAGCGGCGGCAGCGCAGAAAATGTTCCGCCTGATCCGGGGTGAGAAGCCAGTCTTTCCGGACCGGCGGACATTGCCCGGGGGTCATGTTTTTGTGGGACAACGCCCCGGTGGGGCATACGGCCACACAATGGCCGCAATTAATACAAATGGCATCCGCTCCCGGCACCGGAACCGGCGTTGACGCGCCGTCCTTTAATTCAATAATTTTGACCGGGCATTCCGCAACACAGATGCCGTCGCGGTTGCATTTTTCCGGACTCACTTCAAACAGACTCATGGCTTGCTCCTTTGATGCCGCTTATGATAATATTTCCACATGCGCCTTACCGTCCACAATAACGGTTCCGTAACCCTGATTGATAACTCGATTGATAACCCCATGCGCAATAAAGATAAGATTCAAATTCTGGGAAATGCCATCAAACGCCTTATGAACAGAGGCGTCACGCTGGATGGGGCTGCATTGCATTATATTGATTCCACTTTTTCCTATCCCGGCGCGGAGGACTTGCGCCAGATCCTTTTGGACGTCAATGCCTATGAAACCGGAACCTTGTATGAACTGATCTTTTTCCCGGATATGGAGATGCAGGAACAACTCGAACCGGTACTGGAGGCGCATGTATTTATTGATAGCGATATTGAAGCCGTCATCACCTTTATCCAGCAGAAAAAAAGCCAAACCCGGATCCGGTTCCCTGACAGCCGGGGAGAATTGTCCGTCCATCCACCGGATGCAACGGTTCGGCGGTTGATAGAGCGGCTGAAGATTACAGCGACTGTCGATGCCCGGATACTTAAAACCGTGCAGGAAACGGTGCCTGAAGCATCTGACGCCCGTTGGATACGGGTGATGCTGAGAAACTGCCGGGTTCCGTTTTCCGAACCGTCTGTTGAGGTTCTGCGCCGGTGCATTGAAATCATGTATCCGGCATCCGCGTATTTCAGGCCCGCGTTCGCCTTTCTGCTGGAATTTCTGGAGGCAGCCAATCCATCAAAAGATATTTATGCAGGTCTTATCCATCAAAAACAAATTTTTGGGCACATGATTTTTCAGGCTGAGCGAAATGAACACACCCTCAAAAAAACGAATGTTGAAGCCCTGATGCTCGCTGGCGTCCGGATTCCCGCCATTGCCGTGGGAGAGGCGCGGAAAAAAATCGCCCTCATCGATCATATCTGCCTGTCGATATACGGTGTAATCGATATGACCGGATACTAATGGGTCCACACCTTTTTCGCCGCATCCAGGGCTTCGGTTTTGGATTTGGCGTCTTTTGCCAGTTCAGCGGCTTTATTGAATGCATCGTAGGCTTTATTATACTCCCCGGACTGCTGATAGGCCTTACCGAGATCCATATAAATCGGCCCCTCTTTCGGCGCTTTTTCCACGGCGGATTGAAGCGCGGCGACCGCATCCGAATTTTTTCCCATGGCCATATATACCAGCCCCAGCCCATGAAACGCCATGGGGAAATTGGGCGCGACATCTATCGCTTCCTGATAATTTTTGACCGCCTGATCGTAATCTTTCAGTTTGTAATAAACAAAACCCAGATTGGTCAGGGGATAATGCGGCGTCCCATAGAGCAGATCCGCTTTCACAAGGTTAAAACATTCAATGGCTTCCTCCCATTTTTCCATCTCCATATAGGCGGAGCCGAGATTGTTGCGCGCCGGCGAATACTTCGGATTGATTTTCAACGCCTTTTTGAAATGCGCCACCGCATTGTCCATGCTTCCCTTGGCCATATACGCCACCCCCAGATCATCCTGCAGATAGGGGTCATTGGCGTAAATGCTTTCTGCTTTCAAAAATTCCCTCAACGCCATTGTATAGGCGTCCTGCGCCATATATGCCTCGCCTAAATTCCGGATGGCTTCCGCCTGCTGTTTTTTTACATTTTTTTGACCGGAAGCGCAGGCCGTCAAGAAAAATAATGCCATCATCAGCAAAAAACACAACTTCAGCGATTTTTTCATATGATTACTCCTTAAAGTCAGGATACGGGTCATGGCAAACGCAGACTGTTCATGGAAATCCACGCCGGAATACCTGTATCCCCCAAGGCCGTTAATAATGGGTACTGATTTGCGCCACCCGGATGCCGGCCTGGGCCAGAAACGCCAGCAAATTCTTATTCAGCGCCAAGCCGGTCAACAGCAGACCCTGCTGCCCGTGATCGGCGGCCAGAGAAATCAACCGGCCGGGAATCTGAAAACGCGTGTTATGCGATTCGGGTCTTTCCGCCGCCCAGAACACCGGATTTTCCTGCTGCCGCACCGGCAGGCAAGAAAGAATCGCGCTGACGATGGATGCGGCATCCTGTTGCGGTTTGATCTGCAGCACCTGAAAGCCCGAGGCTTCAATGGATTTTATGGCGTCTCCCTGAATATCGCCGAAATCGACCAGCACTTCCCGGCCCCGGTCGACGGATAACAGGTTGGCGTATGCCTTGACCTGAAACCCCGCATATGGGAATGTGATCTCAACCTTTTCCTGATACCGGAGCCCAAGCGCGGTGGCGAATTCTTTCACAAATCCATCAGGATGTGCGGTTTCAAGCGTTAACCGGAGCGGCGGAAAAGGCGTTGTCATGGTTTTGCCGCCCATCTCCCGAACCTGCCCGAAAAAACTTTCACTGTCAATCCATTCTCTGATAACTATCTGTTTTTCCATAAGATATCGTCTTATGGGGTCGACCATGCGCTGGGCATCCCCATCAATGAGCGTCACGCAGGTTTTGCCTGCGGAACCAATGGCGTCAAAAATATAATCCCCTCGAACAGACACGGCCACTCCGTTGTCATTAAAGACGATATGATTTTCGCATCCCACGGGATCAATCGCCCGGCATATGGCCGACAGCAGTTCCCGAAGGGGCGCATCATAAGACAGGGTGACGACGCCGGCGTTTTTCCAGAATGCGGTAATGACCTTCTGATCCTGAGTTGACAGCGCATTCTGTTTTGCAAAAATCAGCCGGAATCCCGATGGAAATTCCATCACCGGGGTTGCTGAAAGGTCCACCCGCAAATCCTCGCTTCCAGACCTTGGAAAAAAGTATTCCCCCTTATCCAGCAAATTGGCGTTAAAAATACCAGCCGCTTTTTTAAATATGGACGGCAGGGGCTGGCGGGCTTCCACCGGCGGCGGCGTAATCGCCTTTTTTTCTTTGGGCTTTTCCAGTGGAAGTGTTTTTGCAACAGGGACTGGGGCTGGCGCGGTTCTGACGATGGGGGCTGGCGGCGCTTTGACAATCACAGGCCGGGGTATTCGCGTGATGGGTTCCAATAACACAGGAAGGGATTTGGGAGACGGCGGCGCCGGGGCAGGAGGCGCCACGGCGGGAGGCGCTATTTTAACCCGCACTTCTTTGGGGACTGCCACGGGCTGAAATGGGTTCACCGGCTTTTTGACCGCCGCCGGCTTTTCTTGCCGCACCACCAGATTCCCGGACCGGTCAAACAATTCCGGATACCAGGATGCATCCATGACTTTCTGGGTTGGCAGTTGAATGGTCTGGCCGGCGCGGATCAGGTTCAAATCCTCGATCTCTGGATTTAAATATTTAAAAATTTCAAGAACTTCTTTGTATGACCGGGTGCTGAGACGGCCAAATGTCCGGCAAATGAGGGAAGACACACTATCGCCCTCCAGAACCACATAGCGCATGGAATTCTGCTGAATCTGCGCGGGGAGATTGGTGATGGTGATAAGCGGCATGGAGACAGTTCCCGTGGCTTGGCCTTCCAGCGTACCCGGTTCAACGATCTTCAGCGGGACCATCACCCGCTGACCGGGATAAATCAGGTCAATATCCTGCACCTCCGGATTCAGCCGCTTGAAAATCGCCAGGAACTTGGGAAAATCGCTATAGGCGATCTCTCCTTTTTGTTTAAAGAGTCGGATGACGAAATCATTCTTTTGCACCACCACGGGATCACACAGGATATCCCGGCCCTGATCCTTGCATATGATGAATTTTTTTTGAAGAAATTCGCTCCACGCCGACGGGTTCACAATCATCCCGCCGGTCAAAATCAGTATGGCTGCAAGAACGGCTCTGGATTTCATCCGGGTCACACCTTTTGCAATTCCAGCAAGCTGGCTATTTCTTCGGATATCCGGTGAACAAAATACGCCAGGTTGTCCCCGGAGAGTGGTTTACCCGGCTCCGGCACATGTTCCAGATCGGACGGGCAGATAAGCCGGGGCGTGTTGACCAGCCGGGATTTCGGCGTCACTTCATATTCCGGCGGGAAATCATTTTCAAAATACATTTCCTGGAATCCGGAGAATTTCAGGGCGTGGGCCGTGGAATCGAGAATAGCCGTCTCATGACCTTCCACCAGGCCGTTTTTCCGGGCCTGAATCAGGCCGGCCAAGCATTCGCCGCCGTGGGTGCAGGCCACATGACCGTTGCGGTTGGCGGTCAGCTGGCAATCCATAATGTCCTGCTCCGCCACCTCCACCACAAACACGTTTTGCCGCCCGGCTTTTTTATTGTACGCGTCCACCAGATGAATCACCCGGGGCATGGATACCGGATTGCCGATCATGGCGGCCTGGGCCACGCTGGGCCGGACCGTGACGGCCTCAAACCGGCGCCGTGCGGGGTCGGGCTCCAGGTAATACTTGTACACTGGATTGGCGTGGCTGGACTGGACTCCGATGACTTTCGGCAGCGTGTCGATAATGCCGGTTTCATAAAATTTCAGGAACCCGCTGATGACGGCGGTGATGTTTCCGGCATTGCCGATGGGGACCACCACCACCTTGTCCCTCATATCATATTCAAACGCCTGGGCGATCTCATAGGAATAGGATTCCTGGCCCAGAATCCGCCAGGCGTTTTTTGAATTTAAGAGCGCCACATGGTAATTTTCCGACAAATCTTCCACAATTTTCATGCAGTCGTCAAACACGCCGGGGATTTCAAACACCGCGGCCCCGGATCCCAAAGGCTGGGCCAGTTGCTGGGGGGTCACTTTCCGGTGGGGCAGGAGCACCGCGGATTTGACTTTTTGATCCAGATAGGACGAATACAGGGCCGCTGCCGCCGATGTGTCGCCGGTGGATGCGCAAACCGCCAGCACATCGGATATGTGCCCCTGCCCAATCAGGTATTGAATATAGCTGAGGGCGGATGCCATCCCCCGGTCCTTGAACGAGGCGCTGGGGTTCTGGCCGTCATTTTTAAAATAAAACCGTAAGCCAGCCATTTCCTGCATCCGGGCGTTGGCCGCCACCACCGGAGTATGCCCTTCACCTAAGTAAACCACGGACTCCAGGGGCATGACCGGGCCGATAAACTCATGAAACAGATAAATCCCTTTTAAGGCCGGGATATTAAGCATTTTCCGGTAATCAAAGATCTGCCGCCACATGGGGCCGGGAATTTTCTTGAGCCGGTCAAACGCCGGGTCTTGCAGCAGCAGCACCTGGCCGCAGGCGGGGCAAGTGTAAAGAAGCTTCTCGATGCCGAATTCCTCCCCGCATCCCAGGCAGCGATAGATCAATGCGCCGGAGGGTTCAGGGATCAGATTGGGCTGGATATGGGCTGGAAAATCGGATGGTTTCACGAAAGATCACCTCAAAACAAACAGGATTAAATTGGCTATAGTTCTATCACTTCCCTGCCCCCCATATAGGGCCTCAGCGCTTCGGGAACCACCACGGAGCCGTCCGCCTGCTGATAATTTTCAAGGATCGCGGCCAAAGTCCGGCCCACCGCCAGCCCGGAACCGTTTAACGTATGGACCGGCTCGGTCCCTTTTTTGTCCTTGCGCTTAAACCGGATACCGGCGCGCCGGGCCTGGAACCCTTCAAAATTACTGCACGATGAGATTTCCCGGTATTTGTCCTGTGCCGGCATCCACACTTCAATATCATAGGTTTTTGCTGCGGAAAACCCCAAATCGCCGGTGCAAAGGGTGATGACCCGGTATGGCAGATCCAGCCGCTGCAACACGGTTTCTGCATTCAAAACAAGATGTTCCAGCTCGTCATAGGAAGTCTCCGGAGTGGTAAATTTCACCATCTCCACCTTGTTGAACTGGTGCTGGCGGATGAGCCCCCGGGTGTCCTTGCCGTAGGAACCGGCTTCCGACCGGAAACACGGGGTGCAGGCGGTATAACAAATGGGCAACTGGTCTTCTTCCAGGATTTCATCCTGATAAATATTGGTCACCGGCACTTCGGCGGTGGGGATCAGAAAATAGTCCCAGTTCTCCAGTTTAAACAAATCCTCCTGGAACTTGGGCAACTGCCCGGTGCCGGTCATGGTTTTCCGGTTCACGATAAAGGGCGGCAATACTTCCGTATACCCGTGTTCGGTGGTATGGAGTTCCAGCATGAAATTGATGAGCGCCCTTTCCATCCTGGCCCCAGCCCCGAAAAGCAGGGGAAACCGCGCGCCCGTGATTTTGGATGCGCGTTCAAAATCCAGAATTTTCAGGTCTTCACCGATGGTCCAGTGGGCTTTGGGGGTAAAATCAAAGACCCGCGGCGTTCCCACCACCCTGTTGACGGGATTGTCCGCTTCATCTTTACCCACCGGCACGGACGGATGGGGAATATTGGGCAGCCGAATCAAAATTTCCTGAAGAATTTCTTCACTTTCGGCCAGCGACTTTTCGAGGGCTTTAATGCGGCCGGACACTTCCCGCATCTGTGCGACCCGGTCCCCCGCGTCTTTCCCCCTTTTTTTCATTCCCGCGATTTCATCGGAAACCACATTCCGCCGATGACGCAATTCCTCTATTTCCGCCAGCATTTCCCGGCGGGAGATTTCAGCCGCCTGAAATGCCTCCAGGTCCGCCGAATCCCCCCTATTTTTTAAAGCACTGTAAACTTCTGATAAATTTTGCCTTACATACTTGATTTCCAGCATACCGTACCTATTATGAGTATGAATTTATATTCATTTTTACTTTTCTAAAATAATAAAAATTATCATGAGGCATATTATACGTCAATGATTATTGCAATTTGTATCATAATTGGATATGGTAAAAATGATACATGAGATTATATTATGGCAGCGTCCCATAATATAATGGAAAACACAGAAAATGGAGCCGTTACATGGAAAATTTAAAAACAAGAAAACAAGAAATCAGAAGCCAGGTGGAAGAAAAACTGGATGCACTTTCCAAAAAAGAAATCATGTCCAGATGCGGCCAGATTGAAGAACAGTTGTTTGATTTCGCCAATTTCCGGGAAGCCGAGGTCATGCTTTTATATATCAACCACCCCCATGAAATGGACACTCGCAATATATTAAAGCGATGCAGCGAAGCCACCAAGAATATCGTCCTTCCGCTTTTCCGCACTGAAAGCAACGGTGCCAAACTGTACAAAGTCGCCAATATTGACACGGACCTCAAGCCCGGTCCCCTTAATATTCTGGAACCGGACCCGGATCGCTGCAAATCCGTTCCCATCGATGATATCGATATCGCCATCATTCCGGGAATCGCGTTTGATGAAAAGGGAGGGCGGCTGGGCATCGGCTCCGGCCGTTACGACCGCATCATGTCCAGGCTGCCCGTCACCGCCCGAAAAATCGCCTGTGCGCTTGAAGACCAAATGACCCAGCAGGTTCCCATGGAATCCCATGACAAATACGTGGATATCATCATTACGGATAAACGGATTATTTATAAGATTTGACGGCTTCGTAAAAAGTCCACATGCTGCGTTGCGCTGCATCTTTCGTCGTTGCGGCGTACGATAAGTACGCCTCACTCCTCAAGATTTGCGCGCCTTGCCTGCGAACATTTTACAAATCCGCCCCACCAAAATCGACTTTTTACGAATCCATCAAATTTAAAAGGCGCCATGAAACCTGTTGTAGCCATTGTCGGCCGTCCCAATGCCGGCAAATCCACATTATTTAACCGGATCACCAAAACAAAAGACGCGCTGGTGGATGATTTTCCCGGCGTGACCCGCGACCGCCATTACGGATCCGCCATCTGGAACGAAGTTGAATTTTCCATTGTCGATACCGGTGGTTTTTCAAGCCGGGAGGAGGATGATTTTTCTTCCCTGAGCCGGGAACAGGTCCGTCAGGCCATCCGGGATGCCGATGCGGTGGTTCTGCTGCTGGACGGCAAGCACGGGATTTCGCCCTTTGACAATGAGCTGATTGAGATTCTCCGCACTGTGTCCTGCCCGGTGTTTTATGCCATCAACAAAATCGACGGGTATGAACGGGAAGAAAGCCTAAGCGAATTTTACCGGCTGGGAATCGACACCTTTTATCCGGTGTCCGCGGAGCATGGGTACGGGGTTCCCGACTTTCTGGACGCGCTGGTGGCAGCCTTGCCGCCGGCACCGGTTGAAGAAACGCCGGACGTGATCAAAATCGCCATTATCGGCCGGCCCAATGCGGGAAAATCCTCCCTCATCAACCGAATCCTTGGCGAAAACCGGGTCATTGTGTCTGAAATTCCCGGCACTACCCGGGATTCCATCGACACCGCCTTTACCATAAACGGCCGGGACTACCTGCTGATTGATACCGCAGGCATCCGCCGTAAAAAACAAGTCTCTGATAAAATTGAAAAAATTTCTATTATCAAAGCCCTTCAAAGCATCGAACGGTGTGATATCGCACTGATTATTTTAGACGCCCATGACGGCGTGACGGATCAGGATGTGAAAATCGCGGGGTACGCTTTCGAGCGCGGGTGCGGCTGCATCTTTGTGCTGAACAAATGGGATATTGTGGAAAAAGACACCGCGACATTCAAAAAATTTGTTGAAACACTGCGAATGGAAGCCAAATTTTTAAGTTTCGCGCCGGTGATGGCCGTTTCAGCCCTGACCGGGCACCGGGTGCCCAAAATTTTGACCTGGTGGATAGCGTATACGACCAATACGCCACCCGGATCACCACCGGACCGCTCAATAAAATTTTTGAGCAGG
>DAIEHU010000129.1 GCA_027353395.1 Desulfobacteraceae bacterium | reverse complement strand
GGGTACAATATCCGCAAAAACAGGAATCGCTCCCACCCGGCTGATGGCGCCGGCAGTGGCGAAAAACGTGAAGGGCGTGGTGATCACCCGATCGCCCTGCCCTATTCCCGCTGCCATCAAAGACAGCAGCAGGGCATCCGTGCCGGAAGAAACGCCAACCGCGTATTCTGATGAACAATAATGCGCGATTTCCGTCTCAAGTCTTTCCACATGAGGGCCCAGGATAAAATGCTGGCTTTCATATATTTCCTGAGTCACCTGAAGACATTCATCTTTGATCGTCTGATACTGGGCCTTTAAATCAAGCAAGGGAACTTTCACGTTATTTTTTCCTCCGGGCATATTTCTTCCCGTGATTTTGAGGTTCCTGGCTGGTAGACACGACGGGCGCACACTGGGTGGTCACAGCCGGGTAACATAGCAAACGGTTCACCGCCTGGGTAAAGGCGCCGCATGCCCTCAAGCTGATCTGGGAAGGCAGCTCAACAATGGTTTCGGTTTTTCCTGGAATTACAATATGGAAAAGACATTTACATGGACCAGAATATTTTTCAAATAATTCAAGTAATTGTTTTAATTTCGCCACATCTGTTTGCTGTGTGTCGACCGTGATGTGGACACTGGCGGTCCAGAAGGATTCCGCATTCTCAATAGGAACAAGATATTCCGCAAGAATCTTGACGAATTTTTCATTTTTCTGAATTTCGCCCTGAACAAACACTGGTGCGTCAACCACCAGAAAATGGCTGACCTGCGAATAATTTTTCGGGAACACAACCACTTCCACCGAGCCGTTGATATCCTCCAGCTCCATGAACGCCATCGGCTCGCCCCGCTTGGTGACGATAGTCTTCATGTTGCGGATGATCCCCCCCATGCGGACAAGCGAACCATCCGCGACGCCGTCATCCATTAAGTCAAGGGAATGCGCGTTTGAAAACTTATCCAGAACATCCCGATATGCGTCCAGGGGATGACCGGTGATATAAAAACCGATGGCTTCTTTTTCGAGATTCAATTTCTGCTTTTCATCCCATTCCGATACATCCGGCATGACCGGGGGATTGAGCTGGCCCGCACCGGATGCTTGACCGAATAGTGACATCTGTGAATCCGCCGCTTCCTTCTGAACTTTCTGGCCATATTCCAGGGCTTGTTCCACACACGCCATCATCTGAGATCGATGATGCCCCGTGGAATCAAACGCGCCGCTCTGGATCAAACTTTCCAGTACACGCTTATTGACTTTCCGGATATCAACCCGTTGACAGAATTCAAAAATGGATAAAAATTTTCCTTTCTGACGGGTTTCGAGCACTGACTCAATAGCCGCCTCACCCACATTTTTTATACCCGCCAAGCCAAACCGTATTTTTTCCCCGTTGACCGTAAATCCTTTGTCGCTTTCATTAATGTCCGGCGGCAGCACGGGAATATTGTGATTCCGGCATTCCGCGATATATTTGACCACATTTTCCGATGAACCCATTTCACTGGTGAGCACCGCCGCCATGTATTCCACCGGAAAATGGGCTTTTAAATAAGCGGTTTGGAATGCGATCAATGCATAAGCGGCACTGTGGGATTTGTTGAACCCATAACCAGCAAATTTTTCTATTAATCCAAATAATTCTGATGCTTTATCCCTAGGGATGCCGTTTTTGACCGCCCCTTCCACGAACTGGTCCAACTGCTTGGCCATGTCCTCCGGGATTTTCTTTCCCATTGCCTTGCGCAGGCCGTCTGCCTGGGCCATGGAAAACTTCGCCAGATCGCCCGCGATTTGCATGACCTGTTCCTGGTAGAGGATAACACCGTAGGTCTGGTTCAAAATAGGCTCCAGTTCCGGAACCAGATACACCGGCTTCCTGCCGTGTCTACATTCGACATAGTCATCCACCATCCCGCTGCCCATGGGGCCGGGGCGGTAAAGCGCCACAAGGGCGGTAATCTGGGCAAAATTCTCCGGTTTCATACGGATGACCAGATCCCGCATGCCTGAACTTTCCAGTTGGAACACAGCGGATGTATCACCTTCTGAAAGCAGGCGGTAGGTCGCGGGATCGGAAAGATCAAGCCTGTCCATAGCCGGCGGGGTTTTGCCCTGAGCTCTGATAATTGACAGGGCATCGGCAATAATGGTCAGATTCCGGAGCCCCAGAAAATCAAACTTGACCAGCCCGATTTTCTCCACCCGTTTCATATCGAGCTGGGTCATGACCTCGCCCTTTTTCCCGCGATACAACGGAAGATATTCCACCAAGGGCTTGTCTCCGATCACCACTCCGGCCGCATGGGTGGAAGCATGGCGGTTCAATCCTTCAAGAACCTTCGATATCTCAATAAGCTCAGCAATTTCCGGGCGGCTGTCAACCGCTTCTTTAAGCTTCGGCTCCTTTTCGATCGCTTCATTCAGACTGATATTGATGGTTTCCGGAATCAACTTGGCGATGGCATCCACTTCGCTTAAGGGGATATCGAGCGCCCGGCCCACATCCCGGATCACGGCCCGCGCTTTCATTTTTCCAAAAGTAATGATCTGGGCCACATAATCGCTGCCGCCGTAGCGTTCCACGACATAATGATACACCTGCTCCCGGCCATTGATGCAGAAATCCACATCAATATCCGGCATGCTTTTCCGGCTGGGGTTTAAAAACCGTTCAAATATGAGTCCATGCTCAATGGGATCAAGGTCGGTAATGCCCAGCGAATAGGCCACAAGACTCCCGGCCGCAGATCCCCGGCCAGGACCTACAGGAATGCTGTTTTTCTTTGAGTATTCAATAAAATCGGCGACAATTAAAAAATATCCGGGAAACCCTATATTGTTAATCACCGATATTTCATAATCCACCCGTTCCTGATAAAGCGATTTATCGGCTTGCGGATTTTTCTCCAGGATGATCGCCATCTTT
This sequence comes from Desulfobacteraceae bacterium, assembly GCA_027353395.1. Lineage (GTDB taxonomy): Bacteria > Desulfobacterota > Desulfobacteria > Desulfobacterales > Desulfosalsimonadaceae > SURF-3. Next base: position 4,581 of record DAIEHU010000129.1, on the reverse strand, counting down.
TCGGCAAATCCCTGACGGACTTTTTCCTCAAAAAGCTGGGCTTCGGACTGATCGGAGGCCAGGTTGAATTTTGGAAAATGAAAATTGTCTTTTAATTGAAAAGACACATTGCATCGATCGGCAATGGCGACCGTATTCTCGATGGCTCCCGGATATGCCTGGAAAGCGCTGGTCATTTCCTGGCTGGATTTAAAATAAAGCTCTTCGGTCCGGAATTTAAACCGGTCAGCGTCGTTCATCGTCCGACCCGTTTGAACGCACAACAAGACATCATGGGCTCGGGCATGGGATTTATCCAGATAATGGCAGTCGTTGGTGGCCACCATCGGAATCGACAACCGCCGGCTCATCTCAAGTATCCCCCGGTTCACGATATCCTGATCGGGAATGCCGTTGTGCTGGACCTCCAGAAAAAAATTATGTTCTCCAAATAGTTTCAGATAAAACCGGGCCGCTTCATCTGCTTCATCTTTTTTGCCGGCCCGGAGCAGTTGGGGAATTTCTCCCTTTAAACACGCGGAAAGCCCGATCAATCCCTGGCAGTGACTTGCCAGCAAATGTTTATCGATGCGGGGCTTGTGGTAAAAACCGTCCAGACTGGCGGTGGTGGCGAGCTTGCAGAGGTTGTGATACCCGGCCTGATTTTCCGCAAGCAGAACGAGATGGGACATCTGTTTGTGGTCCTGCGCCGTCCGGTCGCTCAGGGTGCGGGGGGCGACATAAAACTCACATCCGATGATGGGTTTGATTCCGGTCTCTTTGGCTTTTTCATAAAAATCGATCACTCCGAACATGGTGCCATGATCGGTAATCGCCACTGCCGGCATCCCGTCGTCCTTCGCCCGTTTAAGCAGGCCGTCGATACGGATGGCCCCATCCAGCAGGCTGTATTCCGTATGGACATGAAGGTGAACAAATGGGGAAGAGGGGTTTTCCGGGTTATTCATGGGTGTAATTCGGCGCTTCCTTAGTGATGATCACATCATGGGCATGGCTTTCGCGCAAACCCGCGGCGCTGATCTTGATAAACTGGGCCTTTTCTCTTAGTTCCGCAATCGTCCGGCATCCGACATACCCCATGCCGGATTTGAGCCCGCCCACCATCTGAAAAATATTTTCCGCAATGGTGCCCCGGTATGGAACCCTCCCCACAATGCCTTCGGGAACCAGCTTGTCGCCCTCCGGCTCATCCCCCTGGTAATAGCGGTCCTTGCTGCCCTGCTGCATGGCTTCCACGGATCCCATGCCACGGTAGGACTTATAACTTCGCCCTTGAAAAATAATTTTCTCCCCCGGGCTTTCCTCGGTACCTGCGAAAAGCCCACCGATCATCACCGAATGGGCGCCCGCACCGATGGCTTTGGTGATATCCCCGGAGTATTTGATCCCCCCGTCCGCTATAATGGGCACGCCGGTTTTGTTGGAAATCGCATGACAGTTCGAAATGGCGGTCAACTGGGGGACACCAACGCCTGCGATAATCCGTGTGGTGCATATGGATCCCGGACCAATGCCGATCTTCACGGCATCCACGCCGGCCTCGATCAGCGCTTCGGCGCCTTCAGCGGTTCCCACATTGCCGGCGATGACTTCCGTATCCTTAAACAGGCCTTTCAACCGTTTCACCGCGTTGATGACATTGGCGGAATGACCGTGGGAAGTGTCAACCAACAGCACATCCACGCCGGCCCGGACCAGCCCGTCTGCCCGTTCTTCCATATCCGGCCCCACGCCGATGGCGGCGCCCACCCGCAGCCGGCCTTGACCATCTTTGCAGGCTTTGGGGAATTTTTTAATCTTTTCAATATCTTTAATGGTAATCATGCCGGTGAGTTGATCATCATTTTTCACCACCAGCAGCTTTTCAATCCGGTGGACATGAAGAAGCCTCTTGGATTCTTCCAGATCGATGCCCTCGGAAACCGTCACCAGATTCTCACGGGTCATCACTTCAGACACTTTTTTCTCCAGGTCGGTTTCAAACCGCAAGTCCCTGTTGGTGACAATTCCCACCAGCCGCCCGCCTTTGGTCACCGGAACGCCGGATATATGGTACTGTTCCATTAATTTAATCACATCCCGGATGGGCACATCGGGCTCGGTTGTCACCGGGTCCACGATCATGCCGCTTTCAGATTTTTTCACATGTTTGACTTCAATGCACTGCCTTTGAATGCTCATATTGCGATGAATAAAGCCCAATCCGCCCTCTCTGGCCATGCTGATGGCCGTGTCCCGTTCCGTCACCGTGTCCATTGCCGCAGAAATAATGGGAATATTTAAATCAATGCTTCGGGTCAAGCGGGTGCTGGTGTCAACCTGGCTGGGCACCACATCCGAAAAATTCGGCAGCAACAACACATCATCAAATGAATAGGCTTCCTCGGGGATTCTCTCTCTCATAACGCCTCCAAAATATTAAAACATCACCGGGTTATCCGGCGTATCAACAATCTTGACAAACTCCATACCACTATACTAATACTTCCTTCAACGACAAAAATCGTTAATCAATGTATCGCCGTCAACCTTGTCAGAAAACAATTATACCCCATGCTGATCGAGATCAACCCCAAAAATCCGCAGCCCCGCCTGATCGCCCAGGCTGTGCATATTTTAAGCGAAGGGGGCATTATCGCCTATCCCACGGACACCATTTATGGTATCGGATGTGATATCATGAATAAGAAAGCCATCGAAAAAATTTACAGGATCAAACGGCGGGACAAAAACAGCCCTTTCAGCTTTATCTGCGCGGATCTAAAACATATCAGCGATTACGCAAAAGTATCCAACTATGCCTATAAAACCATGAAACGGCTCCTGCCCGGACCATACACCTTTATTCTGGAAGGCTCGCGGCTGGTGCCAAAAATCATGCTCACCAAACGCAAAACCGCCGGCATCCGCGTCCCGGACCATCCCATCTGCATTCAGATGGTGGAAGGGCTTGGAAATCCCATTATTACCACCAGCGCCAACATGCCGGAGGTTGAAAATTTCAATGACGCTTCCCTGCTGCACGATTATTTCGGCACCCAGATTGATCTGGTCATCGACGGCGGACCGGTTTCCGGGCAGGAGTCCAGTGTGATCTCACTCATCAGCGACGAGCCGGAAGTTTTCCGCAAGGGGCTCGGGGATGTCAGCAGCTTCGAATAATATCGCTTGCCAGATAATGCCTTTGGCGGCATTATCGATCGCGGCGTATCACAACCATACAGCCCCGCCCACCTGCCGCCTTGCAAGAAACATCATCGGAAAAACGAATCGTTTGCTGCTATCGTTCCATATCCGGATGAAACAGATAGCCGCCGGAAATCATGGATGTTCCCCACTGGATAGCCGCCTTGTTGATTTCTTCAGCCGTTGATTCCAGCAGGTATCTCATAAACGGCGTTTTTTCTTCCGGGGGATAAACGACCGTGACTTCACCTTCAATGCCCCCCAACCGGCCCGCCCATTCAACGGCGTCTTCAAAATTTCCCAGACGGTCTACGAGGCCCAACGATTTTGCCATCTCACCGGAAAAAATCCGGCCATCGGCGATTTTCCGGATTTCATTTTCCGGTTGATGCCTTCCTGCCGCCACATCCTTGATAAACTGGCTGTGCACATTATCGGAGAACCCCTGAAGAAGCGTGCGTTCACTTTCCGTCATTTTTCTCACCGGGGAGCCGATATCTTTGTATTGTCCGCTTTTAATCACCACCGGATACAACCCGATCTTTTCAAATAAAGACTCAAAATTGGTGTATCCCAGTATAACCCCGATGCTGCCGGTAATGGTACCGGGATTGGCGACAATCCCGTTCGTTGCGGCGGCGATATAATAACCTCCCGACGCTGCAATGGCACCCATTGACGCAATCACTTGTTTGACCTTGACCGTTTTCTGAAGCTCCCGGAATATTTCCTGGGAAGGCCCCACTCCACCGCCGGGGGAATCAATACGCACCACAATGGCCTTAATATCATTGTTCTCCCTGAAATTCTTGATCTGTTCCAGAGCTGCCCGGGCATCGGCAATAACCCCCTTGATTTCAATAACACCGACTTTTTCAGTAAAAATAGCGTTTGAGTACATACTCCCGGCCATTGTCAGCAGGGAGACGATCACCGAACTTCCGGCGATCATACCAGTCAAGATCAGTACAAAAAATAAATAGGGATGTCTGCGGGAAAACATGGGCAATATCACCTGATAATTGAATTTATTAAGAATAGAAATAGGGATGAGGCAAAAAAGAAATCCCGCTTCATCCCTATTTGATCCTATCTTGAACACACCGCACATGTGCGGTTTTCATTTGCTTCAGAGAAGCATCCGAGTTGTCTTATTCGGCATTTTCATCCGCGTCGGCTTTTTCCTTTTCCGCTTCCGCCAGTTTCGCCCGGCCGTTCAGTTTTTCCTGGAGATTTTCTTTCAGGATCGCGCCAAAGCTGGAGGGCGCCGGTTGCGATTTATTCACATAATCTTCAAGAATCGACTGATCGTCTTCATCTCCAAGACGCTTGATGGACAATCCGATGCGCCGTTCTTACGTATTAATATTCATTACTTTGGCGGTCAGCGTATCG
>DAIEHU010000128.1 GCA_027353395.1 Desulfobacteraceae bacterium | reverse complement strand
GCCGGGACTCTCCCGGTCGGATTTCCGGACACTGATCTCTCCGTTATCAAAAACCCGGACGCTGACCTCGGGAATCGCGATGTGAATCGCGCCGTTTGACAGACGCTTGTTTCTGAAGTTACAGGCGATTTCATTCAACAGCCAGATGGATTCATCCGAATCCACCATCATGTCCACTTCATTATAAGACAGTTGGCGGCCCACCCGTATGATGGACGGCACCACCTCAAATTCAAAAATCTCCGCAAACCGGCTGATCTTGCAGAAAATGCTGATGGCCGGACGGATATCACCCGCCTTCAGGCTGCAAATATTTTCGGATATCCGGGGCGGGAGCATGGAAATCTTCAAGTCCGGCATGTAGATGGAAGTTCCCCGGCCCGCCGCTTCCCGGTCAATCAGGCCGCCTTTCTGGACATACGCCCCCACGTCCGCAATATGAACTCCCACGCGATAATAACCGTGTTCGGACTCGATGCTGATGGCGTCGTCGAAATCAAGGGTTCCCTGGCCGTCTATGGTCATCACCGGCAGATCGGTCAGATTCCTCCGGGAGGGCTCCATAAATCCGAAATCAACTTCCTCGGACATTCCGTTGGCTTTTTTTAAAACCGCTTCGGAAAAATCAAGGGGAATGCCATATCTCTGGAGATCCACATGATAGTTGGCGTCCCATTCGCCGACCCTCACCAGAATGTCAAAAATCTTTTCTGCATTTTCAATTCCGGCCCCCGCAAGAAGCGCCCGTGCGGCTGCGGCGTCAGGACTGTCCTTGCCGAACAGATAATAGGATTTCAAAATCTCCACAACGGGTTTCTCTTCTTGCGTCAGATCGTGGACCGGGCCTTCCAGGACGGTTTTCAGCCACCGGCTCCCGGTTTCAATAAGCAGACGGCGGCGCTCCCGATCCTTTTCGGCCTCCACGTTTTTCTGGACCTGATCCTCGTCATGGGGGAAAAAAGAGTCCTGATTGAATTTAAAGTAAATCCGGTTTTCAAAGCAGGCCCGGATCACGGCGGATTCATGGTCTCCGCCAGGGTTATCCGGAAAACACAACCCCGTCATGGTGGCCAGGTCCACCCATTCGCCTACGGGACTCAGCACTTCCCACAGTTCCTTGATGTCAATGCCGGCGCTCAGGGCTTTCCGCAGAACGGAAATTTCTTTTAAGGACGCAACCAGCCGGTCCCGGCCCCGGCCCATATTTAACGTGGTCTTGGAAATATGGGACAATCGGGAAGCCTTCTGCGTCACTTCCCGGTTGTCTTCATTTAAAAGACGCACCCGCTGATCGTTATTTTCCAGAATGACCGCGCAAAAAATCCGCTGCTGATCGATATATTCCACAACTGTTCCAAGTTCCATTATCTGCGCTTTACAATAAACGTTTTAATGCGGTTGCCGTCCATTTCGTTGACGGTGATGAGGTACCGGTCGATGACGATCTGCTCTTTTTCGACGGGAATTTTACCCGTCTGTTCCAGCACATAGCCGGAAAATGTCTCATATTCGTTTGAGGCGGGGATATCCATGTGAATGGCCTGGTTGACCGCATCGATGTCCGCCGCTCCCAGCACCAGCCATTCCTTGTTGCGGATTTGAATCACCGGCTGCTGGATAATATCGGTTTCATCATTGATATCGCCCACAATGACCTCCAGCACATCCTCCAGGGTGACAATCCCCGTGACTTCCCCGTATTCGTTCACAACAATGGCGGCATGGTCCTTGCGGCTCCGGAACTGATTCAAGACCTGGTCGAGTTTTTTGTTTTCCGGAACAAAATACGGCTCGCGCATGATTTTTTCCAAATGAATTTTCCCATCCTCGCGGGTGATCTGCCGGAACAGGTCTTTAATGTGCACCATGCCGACAATATGGTCAATGTCCCCGTCAATCACCGGAATCCGTGTAAATCCCGATTCGATGATCTCGTCCAGGTGCGGTTCATCGGATTTGTCGATGACGAACATGTCCGCGCTGGGGGTCATGATATAGGATACATTAATGTCGTCCAGCTTGATGATATTGTTGATGAGCGCCTTTTCTTCCGGGTTGATCTGGCCTTCGTCGTGAACCACCTCCACAAAGGACATCAATTCCTCTTCAGTCACGCCCGGCGCGGACGACATCTGGCCCGTCAGTTTCGGGATGAAATTTAAGAGCAGAATGACCGGATAGAATACAAAGGTCAGCCAGTAAATCGGAAATATCAAAGCGCGGGCGATCATGACATTGTTCCGGGCGGCAATGGATTTGGGAAAGATTTCCCCGAAAACCAGAATGAGCAGGGTCATCACGCCTGTGGCGATGCCCACCGCATTGCCGGACCCGGTATCAAGCGCGTGAATTGAAAAATAATGGATGGAAATCGCCGTGGCCAGAGATGACGCGCTGATATTCACCAGGGTGCTGCCGATGAGAATTGTGGTGAGGAGCTTATGGGGATCCTCCTTCATTTTAAGCACCAGATCCATGGCGCGGCCTTGCTCTTTCGCCAGATATTTGGCCTTGGCCATGCTGATGGAAAAAAGAGATGTCTCTGACGCTGAAAAAAAGGCGGACAGTATCAGAAATACCAGTAATACAATTAGTTCTCCTATCATCTATTGCATTGCTCCTGTGCAATAAGCAGCGCATTCATTTTTATCCATGATTTGTCTGCGCCAAAACAACAATATCATTAAATGCACTTTAATGCATCACTCGGTTGATAACAATGGACAAATAAAAGAGATTGACATTTTTTTGCAAAAAAGATGTTTTTATCCCTTTGGAAACGGCGGTTGTTCGATGCCTGAAAAAGATTATTGCTATAACAAAAAAACCGGATGAAATCTTTCAATTTAATCAAACTTTATTTTTATCAGCGCCGTTATTTGATCCTTTGCGGCATCCTCTGCCTTATGGCGGTCGACACCCTTCAGTTGTTTATCCCGCGAATCGTCAAATGGGCGGTGGACGATCTGACCACTTTCCGGATCGATGTTTTCCGGCTTGCCGCCTATGCAGGTCAGATCCTTGCCATCGCCGCGGTCATGACCGCGCTGCGGTTCGTGTGGCGGCGGCTTCTCATCGGCACCTCACGGGTGGTGGAAAAAAAGTTGCGGGACCGGCTCTTTTTTCATGTCCAGACACTATCCGCAAGTTATTTTGATCACACCCGAACCGGAGACCTGATGGCCCACGCCACCAATGACATCAACAATATCCGCATGTCCGTGGGCATGGGCATGGTGGCGCTGACCGACGCTGTTTTTCTGGGAAGCGCGGCCATCGGCTTCATGGCGTACATCAATGTCCGGCTGACGCTGTTTGCGCTTATTCCCATGCCGCTTATTGTGTGGATGACCCGGAGTTTCGGCGGAAAAATGCATCGCCGGTATACCAAAGTCCAGGGCGTCTTTTCAGACATCACCGAATCGGTCCGGGAAAGCTTCGCCGGCATCCGGATTGTCAAAGCCTTTAACCGCGAACAACGGGAAGCCGGGCGGGTCCGGGATGTTTCAAAGACATACGTCCGGGAAAATCTTAAACTGGTGCGGGTCACCGGCGCTTTTTTCCCGCTGATGGTGCTGTTCACCAACCTGAGCCAGGCCATCGTCCTTTACATCGGCGGGCGGCAGGCCATTCTATCGGAAATTTCTCCTGGCGATCTGGTGGCGTTTATCAGTTATCTCAATCTCCTGACCTGGCCCATGATGGCCCTGGGCTGGCTCACCAATCTGATCCAACGGGGAGCCGCCTCCCTGGACCGCCTTCAGCTCATTTTCAGCACCCGGCCGGAAATTCTTGAAATTTCAAGTCCCAAACCCAGAAGCGTTCGGCCTGGGAAAATCGAATTTAAAAAGGTTTCCTTCAACTTCCCCGCAGTTGCGTCTCAGGGGCCAGATAAAATACCTTACGTGTTGAAGGATATCCAGTTCACCGTGCATCCCGGCGAGATTCTGGGCATCGCCGGGCCCCAGGGCGGCGGCAAAACCACCCTGCTGCAACTGATTCCCCGGATCTATGATGTTTCTTCCGGGACCATCACGATCGATGACATGGACATCCGGCAGTTACGGCTCGGCGATCTTCGGAAAAGCATCGGGTTTGTTTCCCAGGAGCCTTTCCTGTTTTCCGGTTCCATCCGGGACAATCTGACCTTCGGCGAGGCGGTTTCCGAGGAAAAAATCATCCGGGCGGCCAGGGATGCGGCCCTTTATGACACGATTACAAAGCTCCCCCACGGCTTTGAAACCCTTGTGGGCGAAAAGGGTGTGGTGCTTTCCGGCGGGCAGAAACAGCGCATGGTGCTGGCCCGGGCACTGATTCAGAATCCGCCGGTTCTGCTTCTGGATGACCCGGTAGGCCAGGTGGACGCCCAGACAGCGGCGGCGATTATTGATACGATCCGGGCGCTTGCAAAGGACAGGACCACCCTCATCGTTTCCCACCGGATCGCCGCCGTGTCATTTGCCGACCGCATTATCGTGCTCGATCACGGCCATATTGTGGAATCCGGAAGTCATAAGGCGCTTATGGACGCAAACGCTTATTATGCGGCTGCCTTCTCCACGCAGCAGGCCCATCGGCCGGAGGCGTCATGAACGCGTCCCTGAACCTGTTTGAAGAAAAAAAGCTCGGGCCAGCGGGCAATGCCAGCCAGATCAAAAAACTGGTTCCTTTTCTGAAGCCTTACCGGATATTGTTCGTCTGGACCCTGGCGCTCATTGTTCTGATCACGGGGACTGAAATGAGCATCCCCTATATCACCAAAATCGTCATTGACCGGTATATCGTGCCCGGACAGTCCGGGGCCTCGGATAAGCCCGGGAATGCCGGGGGCCATGCCACCCGGTATTTGCGATTTGATCTTTCAGATGCCCGGACAGCGGAAATCGTCAACTCCCGGCCCCGGCTTTTCCGGATTCAAAACAATCAGGCTGTCATTCCATATGAAGCATTCTCGAAGCTGCCGGAAAATGAAATGCGGGATCTTCGCAAAAAAGACCTCTCCGGCGTCGCATGGGCCGCCGTGTGGCTCCTGGGCATCGTCATTATCAGTTTTTTCCTCAATTTCATCAATACATTCATCATGGAATACGCGGGCCAGATGATGATGCACGACCTGCGCATGGAACTCTTTTCCCATATCCAGCGGCTGTCCGTTCAATTTTTCACCCGCAACCCCGTGGGCCGCCTCGTGACAAGGGTGACCAGCGACGCCCAGAACATGCATGAAATGTTCACTTCCGTTCTGGTCTTCGCCGTCAAGGATGTGTTCATGCTGACGGCCATTACGGTGGCGCTGTTTTCCATTGACTGGCGGCTGGCGCTGGCGGTTTACGCCGTGTTTCCATTTGTTTTTTTCGCATCCTGGAAATTCACCACTTCCGCCCGGCAGGCGTTTAGAGCCCTTCGCGTTAAAATCGCCGAAATCAACACCAAGTTTTCGGAGACCATCGGCGGGATTCAGGTGATCCAGCTTTTCAGGCAGGAGGCCGCCAACTTCCGGTCATTCCAGCAGATCAACCGGGCGCATTATGATGCCGGCATGCAGCAGATCACCGTGTTCGCCCTGTTCATGCCGCTCATGGAAATGCTGAGTTCCGTGGCTCTGGCCATCGTTATTTTTTACGGCGGCGGCAGGCTCATCGACGGGCGCATTTCCCTGGGAACCCTGGTGGTTTTTATATCCTATATCCGGATGTTTTTCCGGCCCATCCGGGATATCGCCGAAAAATACAATATCACCTTAAACGCCCTGTCTTCAATGGAGCGGATGTTTCTGATCCTGGATGATCAGACCATGATTCCGGAACCCGAGGCGGGCGATCAGGCCCGGATGCCGGACCATTCCCTCTCGTTTTCCTTTGAGGAGGTGACTTTTTCCTATGTGCCTGGTGAAACGGTTTTGGACGGCATAACCTTATCCATACGCGCCGGTGAAACCATTTCCATTGTCGGGCCTACTGGGGCCGGAAAAACCTCCCTGGTCAACCTCATGATGCGGTTTTATGATCCGGATTCCGGCGTCATCCGCATCAACGGAACAGATATCCGGCAATTCAAACTTGCGGATTTGCGCGCCAGAATCGCCATTGTCACCCAGGATCCCTACATTTTTTCCACCACCATCCGGAACAATATTTTTCCGTAAGCAAACGGGTTCACCGACCGGGAAATGGATGCGATTCTGGAAGCCGCCTATTGCCGGAACTTTATTGACCGGCTGCCCCAGGGGCTGGACACCCTCATGACCGAGGGGGGGGCTTCCCTGTCCTCCGGGGAACGCCAGCTTCTTTCCATCGCCCGCGCCCTGGCGCACGGGCCGGATCTGATCATCTTTGACGAGGCCACGTCTTATGTGGATTCCGAGACGGAAATGAAAATCCAGAACGCCTTGGGGAACCTTATGAAGAACCGGACATCGGTCATCATCGCCCACCGCCTCAGCACGGCCCGGACCGCGGACCGGATAGTCGTGATGTTTGATGGGAAAATCATTGAAACCGGAGATCATGAATCGCTGATGGGCGGGAAGGGATTTTATTACCGTCTGCATCAGTTTCAGGGATAAAAATATTTTTTAAGGGGAATCCGGGCTGGAATCATATTGCCCTTGTCAAAGACATTTTTAAATGGTAAAAGAGTTAAAATTTACCATAGAAATATGTAACTATCGAATAATATTGTGAAACTAAACGTATTAACCCGAACAAAAGGAGAAACGAGCAATGGCTTACGATGCAACAAAACTGGCCGACTGGCAGATTTCCGAAGAAGCGGAAAAAAACATGCCTATGCCGGAACAATGGAGAGAAAAGCTGGGACTTCAGCCGGATGAAATGCTGGCGATGGGACGTTTGTCCAAAATTGATTTTTTGAAAGTTATCAACCGTCTGAAAGGCAAAAAAGACGGCAAATACATTGAAGTGACCGCCATTACCCCGACTCCGCTGGGCGAAGGTAAAAGCACCACCTCCCTGGGTCTTATCGAAGGCCTTGGCGCCCGCGGTAAAAATGTCGGCGGCGCGCTGCGTCAGCCTTCCGGCGGCCCCACCATGAACGTAAAAGGCACGGCGGCGGGCGGCGGCAATTCTCTGCTGATCCCCATGACCGAGTTCTCCCTGGGCCTCACCGGCGACATCAACGACATCATGAACGCCCACAACTTGGGCATGGTGGCCATGACCTCCCGTATGCAGCATGAACGCAACTATAACGACGAGCAACTCGCCCGTCTGACCGGCATGCGGCGTCTCGACATCGATCCCACCCGCGTGGAAATGGGCTGGATTATAGATTTTTGCGCACAGGCCCTGCGAAACATTGTTATCGGTCTGGGCGGCCGCACTGATGGCTACACCATGCAGTCGAAATTCGGCATCGCCGTGGGTTCCGAGCTGATGGCCATTTTGGCTGTCGCCACCGATCTGGGTGACCTGAAAGAACGCATCAACAACATCACCGTGGCGTTTGACAAGAGCGGCAAACCGGTTACTTGCCGTGACCTC
>DAIEHU010000127.1 GCA_027353395.1 Desulfobacteraceae bacterium | reverse complement strand
AAAGGCCGAGGAAGAAGCCAAAAAAATCCGTTTGTTGTGCGAAAAATTCGGGATTGAGGCCATTGCCGTGGGCAACGGCACCGCGGGCCGGGAAACCGAGGCGTTCATCCGGGCCATACCGTTTGAAAAGCCGGTGCCGGTCATCATGGTCAACGAGAGCGGTGCCTCCATCTATTCGGCGTCGGACGCGGCCCGGGATGAATTCCCCGGCATAGACCTTACGGTGCGGGGCTCCGTATCCATCGGGCGGCGGCTCATGGATCCCCTGGCGGAACTGGTGAAAATTGATCCCAAATCCATCGGCGTGGGCCAGTATCAGCATGACGTGGACCAGATCGCCCTCAAACAGTCCCTGGATGACGTGGTGATGAGCTGCGTGAACGGCGTGGGTGTGGATTTGAACCGGGCCAGCGTTCAGCTTCTGACCTATGTGTCGGGCCTTAACGCCGCAGTGGCGAAAAATATCGTGGCCTTTCGGGAGGAAAACGGGCCGTTCACATCCCGGCAAAAGCTGAAGGACGTGCCGCGTCTGGGGCCGGTGGCGTTCGTGCAGTCCGCCGGGTTTCTGCGGATTCCGGATGCAGGCAACCCATTGGACGGGAGCGCCGTGCACCCGGAAACCTATCCTATCGTGGACGCCATGGCCAAAGACCTGGGGGTGACGGTCCGGGAATTGGTGCGGAACCCGGATATCCGAAAACGGATCGACGTGTCGCGATATGTGACGGACACGGTGGGTCTGCCCACGTTAAACGACATTCTGGCGGAACTGGCCCGGCCCGGACGCGATCCCAGGGAAAAATTTGAGGAATTCGCGTTTGCGGACGGGGTGGAAAAAATGGAAGATTTGCTGCCCGGAATGAAATTGCCGGGCATTGTGACCAATATCACGGCCTTCGGCGCGTTTGTGGATATCGGCGTGCATCAGGACGGCCTGGTTCATGTCAGCCAGATGGCGGACCGGTTTGTGAAAAATCCCGCGGATATTGTCAAGGTGCAGCAGAAAGTCATGGCCACGGTTCTGGAAGTGGACATCGCCAGACGGCGCATCTCCCTTTCCCTGCGATCGGACGCTGGGCAAGCAGCTGCAAACGAGAGAAAACCGGACGAAAAAAAACCGTCCGGGCCGAAAGCGCCGGTCCGGGCTGGAAAACCTGGGCAAAAAGGGGAGAAACTTACCCGCCCGGCCTTGACCGGCGCACTTGCCGACGCCTTGAGAAAAAGCGGGTTGAAATAAATGCCTCGCAATTTTGTTTATTATCTGATATTAAAAGAAAAAAATAATCGGACAAACCATACGCCGGCGCCGATTGTCCTTGCGTCTGCCCCCGGTTTGTCATTTTACGTCAAAGGAAAAGATCTATCAATAAAGACGCTATGGAAAATGAAAAAAAACCCGCATCAAAGGATTCCGCTCAACTGAACACTGAGCCATCCCCTCCGGAACCGCCCGCACCGGAACCATCCAAACCCAAACGAAGCCGGCGGCCAGCAGCCGGAAAAAGCAAAACAAAACCGCCTGAACCGGCTGAACCGAAAGTCGTGGAGGCGGCGAAATTCAAACTGCCGGCCTGGATTCTGCCGGAGCCCGAACCCGGCAAACCCAAGCAAGGCCGACGGCCAGCTGCCGGAAACCGCAAGGCGAAACCGGCTGAGTCAGCCGGTCAAGAGGGAACCGGCGAGGCGAAAATCGATCCGTCGGCGGTGATCGAGCCGGAACCCTTTCAAACGGGGCAACAGCCTCCCGAGGCGGTCGGCCCGGAAGCTTCGGCAGAATCATCCGCCGAAGCCGCCAAGCCCAAGCGAAGCCGCCGCCCGAGCGGTGAAAAAAGCAAAGCAAAACCGCCTGGGCCAACCGGACCAAAAGGCGTTGAAGCGGCGAAAATCAAACTGCCGGCCTGGATTCTGCCCGAAGAGCCTCAAACGGAAGAGCCCGAGGCGGAGCAACAGGATCCGGAGCCAACCGGCCCGGAAGCATCCGGAGAACAACCATCCGAACCCGCCAAGCCCAAACGAAGGCGACGGCCTGCCGGCAGGAAACGCAAAAAGAAATCGCCTGAATCCGAGCCGGTGGAAGGCATCGATGCGCCTAAATCCCTGCCGTTCCCGGTGCCGGATACCTGGTCTATCGACGAATTCAGCGTCCCGCCCGAGAAAGGCCGGGGCCGTTTTCACGACCTCGACCTTCCCGCTCCCCTGATGCACGGCATTTTTGATCTGAATTTTACCTATTGCACCCCGATCCAGGCGGAAATCCTGCCCAGCACCCTGACCGGCCGGGACGCTTTCGGCAAAGCCCAGACGGGCACGGGCAAGACCGCCGCGTTTCTGATAACCGTCATCACCCGGATGATGAACAACCCGATTCCGGGACAGCGAAAACCCGGAACCCCCAGAGTGCTGGTGCTTGCGCCCACCCGGGAGCTGGTGATCCAGATTTCCGAAGAAGCCAGGCAGCTCGGCAAATATTGCGGTCTGACGGTGATCGCCGTTTTCGGCGGCATGGATTACGACAAGCAGAGACGCCAACTGGCGGGCACGCCGGTGGATATCATGGTGGCGACGCCCGGACGGCTCCTGGATTTTCAGCATCGCCGCGACCTTTATCTGAACAAGGTGGAAACCCTGATCATCGACGAAGCCGACCGTATGCTGGACATGGGGTTTATCCCGGATGTCCGCAAAATCATCTACAGCACCCCGCCCAAGGAAAACCGCCAGACCCTGCTGTTTTCGGCGACCCTGACCGAAGCCATCACCCGGCTGGCCGAGAGCTGGACCCGGAATCCCGTGACCGTGGAGATTGAACCCGAAATGATCGCCGTGGATACCGTGGATCAGGTGGTCTATATCGTGACGGCCAAGGAGAAATTTGCGCTCCTGTATAATGTGATTGAGCAGCAGAAACTCGAACGGGTGCTGATTTTCTGCAATCGCAAGGACCAGGTGGTAAGGCTTTCCGAGATGCTGGCGAGGTACGGCATCACCTGCTCCATGCTTTCCGGTGATGTGCCGCAGCAAAAGCGCGTTCAGCGGCTGGAGGCGTTCAAGGCCGGGAAGATCCGCGTGATTGTGGCCACGGACGTGGTGGCCAGGGGCATTCATATCGAGGGCATGGACCATGTGATCAATTTCAAGCTGCCCCATGACCCGGAAGATTATGTGCACCGCATCGGCCGAACGGGCCGGGCCGGGGCCGCCGGCACGTCCATCAGTTTCGCCGATGACGATGACGCGTTCTACCTCCCGGATATTGAGGCGTTTATCGGCAGAAAACTGCCGTGCATCGTACCGGACGACGCGTGGCTGGTCATGCCGGAGCCCCTTTACGCATATAAGCCGGACAAATCCCGGCCCCCGCGAAAACCCGGCGGCGGCAGATCTTCGGGAGGCCGTTCCGGAAATAAATCCCCGTCCCACAGCCGTCCGGACCGGTCGTGATGATTTGAGAAATCAACTTGTGGAGAGAAGGCTTGCTCAGCCTTTCGCCGTAGGAGCGGGCCATGCCCGCGATTGCGGAAATAATCGCGGGCATGGCCCGCTCCTACGAGCAGAACAATATTGATGCATCAAAAATCGCCGGGAAAGAATCCCGGCCTACCAGTCCGGAATCATGTAAGATTTATTGTAGGTCGTGTTTCTTACGCGACAAAGATTGTGGCCGATACACAATGCAAAGGCGATGATGGAATGAAGAAAGGTACAAAATGGTCGATAATTCTATTGGTTGCGGGATGCGGGAAAAAATCCGGGCTGGAGGGAAAAGTGGTGGATGGCAAGGGCCAGCCCATTTCAGGGCTCAAGGTGATCGCCAAACAGCTTCAGCTCATCAAAGGATATGAGCAGTTTGAAGCAACAACCGGTTCTGGCGGGATATTTACGTTTAATGGGCTCTATCCGTCATCGGAATATGTGATTTCCGTCTGGCACAAAGACTGGAGTTCAGACGCCAAAGCGCAGGTCACCACCGGGCCGGAAGGGGAAACCATTACGCTGAAGGAACCAATACAGGTTAAATACACTCAATCCACAGATGGCGTTATCACTGATACAGCAACAGCCTTGGAATGGTTCGTTGGGCCGGATAATAGCACCTCCTGGGATCAGGCGCAAGCCTGGTGCGGTGGGTTGTCAGTCGCCGACGGCGGGTGGCGGATGCCTACCCGGGCCGAGCTGAAAACTTTATATATCAAGGGTCTTGGCGAAAGGAATATGGCTCCGGCGTTTAAAACCACGGGATGGTGGGTCTGGTCTGGCGAACAACGAGATTCCTCGTCGGCTTGGAACTTTCGATCCAACGACGGCGAGGAGGGTTGGTACGACCGCGATCCTGCCAGCGAGCGGGCTTTTGCGGTGCGTTCCCGAAAATGATGGCGCATTTGGTTATTTGAACATTTGATTCTTTTTTTTTTGGTTTTTTTCGGGGGTCCAGGGTGCAGCCCTCAAGCTAAACTTTAATTGATGCAGGGCATATAGAATTCCAACGGGATTTTGGTATCATAGCCCAGGGTTGCGGCAACGCCGCTACCCTGGGCTTTATGGCGCAGCCCCTTTGGGGCAAAAAACTGATTCTTGCCCTGAGCCTAACGGCTATGGGATCCAAGGCGGCCCTGGTCGCCGCAAATTATTAAAAGGTGTTTTTCGGCCAAATATGAGCATTTGTGTAAATATACCATATTGACAATTTGTCATTTTACGAATATTGTATATAAAAAATTTCTTCAACTTGCATTCTTCATAAAAGGAAATCGTTATGCTCGTGACCATCGACAAAAGAGGCAGCATCAGCTTGCCGGCTTCGCTGCGAAAAGATCTCGGCTTCCGGCCGGGGACGCATTTTGAACTTTCAGTGGAGCCAGGCGGGGGCATCACGCTTTTTCCCGTGGAAATTTACCGCAGTATCAAACTGAGTGATTCCGGCATATCAAAGATTAAAGAAGCCAGGGAATCGGAACCGGCTGCTTTCCCGGAATGGTTTGCCAGGGAGCTTGCCGATGCCGGAACTGATTCCGAATAAGAAATTTGTTTCTGATCTTGAAAAATTCAAAAATAATCCGGCGCTTCTCAAAAAAATCGCCAAATGTTTGAAATTTCTGGAAGCAAACCCCTTTCATCCGGGTCTCAATATGGAACGGATCGCAAATGACCCGACCGCCTGGTCCGCCCGTGTGGACATAAAATATCGGATATCCTTTGAACCCTCCGTCTGGCGCGAGAACGGCGCGCCGGACTGGACGCGGCCCATTAAACTGCTGCGCGTTCTGGACCATGACGATCTATACAAATCCCCCCATTAACCGGAATGATCTTTTTATTTACTGAACAGGAAATATGGCGTTAATCAGCATTCGCAATATGAGCATGGGCTTTGGGGGACACCTGCTCTTTGACGGAGTCTCCCTTCACATCGAACCCGGCGAGCGGGCCTGCCTGGTGGGCCGGAACGGGGAAGGCAAAACCACGCTGCTGCATGTCATTAAGGGGGATGTGGTTCCGGATCAGGGCGAAGTCTATCGCCAGCCCGGCATCCGGATCGCCTCGCTCCCCCAGGAAATCCCGTCTGATCTTCACGGAACCATTCAGGATATCGCCGTCAGCGGCCTTGAAAACACTGGGGCGATCCCTTCCGGAGATGGGCATGAAGCCGGTGATGAAGACACCTGGAAGCGGCTGGCCCATGTCGCCAAAATCCTGACCCAGCTTCAACTTTCCCCGGAATTAATGTTTGAAACCCTTTCTGCGGGCATGAAACGCCGGGCCCTGCTGGCCAGAGCCCTGGCCTGTCAGCCTGACGTGCTGCTTCTGGACGAGCCCACCAACCACATGGACATTCCGTCCATCGATCTCATGGAATCCCTTTTATCAAAATTTGCCGGAACCCTGATTTTTGTGACCCATGACCGGGCTTTTTTAGAAAAAATAGCCACCCGGATCATCGAGATCGATACCGGCAGGATTTCGTCCTGGGATTGTGGGTATGCGGATTATCTGGTCCGCAAGGCCGATCTGGTGAACGTGGAAGCGGATCAGAACCATCAGTTTGATAAAAAACTGGCCATTGAAGAGGAGTGGATCAGGCAGGGGGTAAAGGCCCGGCGCACCCGCAACGAAGGCCGGGTGCGGGCCCTCATGCAATTGCGGCAGGAACGCCAGAACCGGCGCTCCCGCGCAGGCAGCGCCAAAATGGAACTTCAGGAGGCCGAGCGCACCGGCAAGCTGGTGCTGGAGGCCACCGGTGTGTCGTTTGCCTGGGACGGGAAACCGGTGGTGCGTGATTTCAACACCATGGTGATGCGGGGCGACCGGGTGGGCATCATTGGACCCAACGGCAGCGGCAAAACCACGCTGCTGGGTCTCATGCTCAAACAGCTTGCGCCGGATGCCGGGACCGTCCGGCACGGGGTCAATCTTGAAATCGCCTATTTTGACCAGACCCGCGAACAACTGGACGAGGATAAAAGCGTTCAGGACAATATCTCAAACGGCAATGAATATCTTACGATCAACGGCCGCCGTCGGCATGTCATCGGATATCTCAAGGACTTCCTGTTTACCCCGGACCGGGCCCGCAGTCCCTTGAAAACCCTTTCCGGCGGCGAGCGCAACCGGCTCCTGCTGGCCCGGCTCTTCACCCGGCCTTCCAACGTGCTGGTCATGGACGAGCCCACCAATGATCTGGATGTCCAGACCCTGGAACTGCTGGAAGAGCTTCTTCTCGATTATACCGGCACACTTCTGCTGGTGAGCCACGACCGGGCGTTTCTCAACAATGTGGTGACCAGCACTTTGGTGTTTGAAGGCGACGGCCTGGTCCGGGAATACATCGGGGGATACGACGACTGGCTGCGACAGCGCAAACCCCTTGAAATTAAGAAAAAACAGCCTGAAAGACCAAAGGAGAAATCAAAACCCATCCCGGCGGCTGGCGGCAAGATGGGCTATATGGAAAAACGGGAACTTGCCGCACTTCCCCAGCAGATCGAAGCCATGGAAAAAGAACTGGCCGGGCTTTTTGAACAGATGTCGGCCCCTGATTTCTATAAAACAGACGCCCAGACCGTCTCCCGGATGTCAGCCCGCCAACAGGAACTGGAAAGCAGTCTGGAAATTGCCTATGCCCGGTGGGAAGACCTGGAAGCAAGGAGTGGCTGAGAGTCTGTGTAAAACACCTCAAATCACTTTTTATTCCAATCCCAAATCATAGCGCTATCTTCGTTGGCACGTCTTCGGCTCCTCAACGTACTAACTGTAAGCCTTCGTCGCCTCAATCCTCGCCGCCTTGATATCATCTTTGATTTGGAATTGGAATTATCCGGTTTTTGATAAAAGCAGTTCGAAAAAATAATGCAGGATTCGGGCGGTGACGCCCCAGACCATTAAATCGTTGAATGGATAAAGCAATTCCATTACGCCGGGGATGCGCCCCTGAAAATGGTTTGACAGATGGGTTTTTAAAAACCGGTCAACCGGAAGTTCAAGGACTTTTGCGATTTCCCGCGGGTCATAGGTGACGCTTTC
>DAIEHU010000126.1 GCA_027353395.1 Desulfobacteraceae bacterium | reverse complement strand
GACGCAGGCTTACTGTTTGTAAGTCGAGGAGCCGACGACGCAGCCAACGCGGATGCCGCTTGAATGCGAATTGGAATAACAACACCAATCAAAGGAGGTCTTGAAATGGCAAAACGTCTTGAAGTTTACAAATGCAGTCTGTGCGGCAATATCGTGGAAGTGCTGTTCGGCAGCGACGGCACACTGGTTTGCTGCGGTCAGCCGATGGTGCTGATGACGGAAAACACCGTTGATGCAGCCAAGGAAAAGCATGTGCCGGTGATTGAAAAAATGGATGGCGGATACAAGGTCAAAGTGGGCGCGGTCGCTCATCCGATGGAGGAAAAACATTATATCCAGTGGATTGAACTGATTGCCGACGGAAAAGTGTATCGCCAGTTCTTAAGCCCTGGAAATGCGCCGGAAGCCGTGTTTCAGGTTTCCGCTTCAAATGTGATCGCTCGTGAATACTGCAATCTTCATGGACATTGGAAAGCAGGTTAATTTAACAGATCCAAAAAGGGAGGATCCATCATGCCCACCTGGAAATGCGCGAAATGCGGGTATACCTTGGAGGCGCAAACGCCGCCGGAGGAATGCCCGGCGTGTAAGCAGAAATGTGAATTCCTTGACAATTCATGTTATACCCCGGATTGCGTGGATAAGGGGATTGATCCGAGGATCGGTTCCAAATAACCGCCGGTTTTGTCAAAAATGTTTTTTGTCATATGTTTGGTTTGTTTAACGGCTGAGTCAGGCGCAATATGCCTGTGGCATGATGCGCCTGATGTTATAAACATAAGGAGGCTGTCATGACAACACCCCAGCATTGCCCCGGATACGAACAGTTTAAGCACCTCAAATCTTTCAGTTGCAATTGCCCGGCCTGCGGACATCCGAAAGAAATTTTTTCAGACGAGTTTGGGAAAAAACATAAATGCGAAAAATGCGGGCAGGAAATCGATTTTACGAAATGTATGTTGGAAGGCGGCGCTTGATCCCGCATATCTGCAACGCATAGCGATTATTTTATCAGGAGGAGAGCCGGATGGACGTAGTGCTCCTTTCAAGGATGCAGTTTGCTGCCGCGACCATGTTCCATTTTTTATTTGTTCCTTTGACCCTGGGCCTTTCCGTAATGGTGGCGTACATGGAAACCAAGTACGCACGGACCGGAGATGAAACCTATCTGTCCATGACCCGGTTCTGGGGGAAGCTGTTTTTGATCAATTTTGCCGTTGGGATTGTGACCGGCATTACGCTGGAATTCCAGTTCGGCACCAACTGGTCCCGGTATTCCGAGTTTGTGGGGGACATTTTCGGTTCGCTCCTGGCCATTGAAGCCTCCACCTCTTTTTTTCTCGAATCCACCCTTATCGGTGTATGGGTATTCGGATGGAAAAAGCTCTCCAGAAAAGCACACGCCGCTGTTATGTGGCTGGTCGCTTTTGCCGGCACGTTGTCATCGCTCTGGATTCTGCTGGCCAACGGATGGATGCAGCATCCGGTGGGATATACGATGCGAAATGGCCGGGCGGAACTGGAAAGTTTTATGACGGTGATCACCAATCCATTCGGACTTCTGGAATTTCTGCATACGGTAAGCGGCGCCTATGTATTAAGCGCTTTTTTTGTGATGGGTGTCAGCGCCTGGCATCTGCTGAAAAAACAGAATATGGATTTTTTCACCCGCTCCTTTAAAATAGCCCTGGTGTTTGGACTTGTCAGCTCCCTATTCGTGGCTGCCATAGGCGACACCCATGGGGTTCATGTGGCTCAGACGCAGCCGGCCAAGCTGGCGGCAATGGAGTCCCACTGGGAAACCAAAACCCATGCGCCCTTGCACCTGTTTGCTATTCCAGATGAAAAAAATGAACGGAATTCGGTTGAATTCGGTTCCATTCCCGGTGTTTTAAGTTTTCTCGGATATCACGATGTTGACGCCGAGGTCAGAGGACTCCGGGACTTCCCGGCGGATGAACGCCCGCCCGTGCTTCTCACCTTTATTTCTTTCCGCGTCATGGTCGGCTTGGGAACGCTTTTTATCCTTTTAACAGTCTATGGCATATTTAAGCGCAACCGCCTGGCGGACAGCCCGAATTATTTAAAGCTCATGCTGTTTTCCATTCCCCTGCCGTATGTCGCCATCGAACTGGGCTGGGTGCTGGCTGAAGTGGGGCGACAGCCCTGGATCGTGTATGGCCTGATGCGTACACCCAGCGCAGTGTCTCCCATAGCCGCCCCCCAGGTGCTATTTTCCCTGATCGCGTTTATTGCGGTTTATGGTCTGCTGGGGGCGCTTGGGTTTTATCTGATGTTGGCCAACGCGAAAAAAGGTCCGGTGACGGCATCCCAATAACCGGCTGACCTTCCTCTTTTGAGGATATGGGTTAAATTTTACAGGGGGTAAAATGGAACTGGATGTTTTGCAATCCATATGGTTTTTTATCTGGGGCCTGCTGTGGGCGGTTTTTTTCATGACGGACGGATTCGATCTGGGGATTGGCGCATTGCTGCCGTTTCTGGGAAAGAGCGACTCCGACCGGCGGATGATGATCAACGCCATCGGGCCTTTGTGGGACGGCAATGAAGTATGGCTGATCACGGCTGGAGGGGTGACTTTCGCGGCTTTTCCAAAGGTTTATGCGGTGATGTTTTCTTCCTTGTACACACCGTTGCTGTTGATTCTTTTTGGGCTGATCTTCCGTGGCGTGTCTTTTGAGTTCCGCAGCAAAGTTGAATCAATTGCCTGGCGGAATTTCTGGGATGCCTGTATTTTTGCCGGCAGCATTGCGCCTGCTATTCTGTTCGGCGTGGCGTTCGCCAATATTTTTCAGGGATTGCCCATGGACCAGAATGGGTATCATGGCAGCTTGATCTATTTGTTGAATCCTTACGGCTTATTAGGCGGCGCGTTGTTTTTGATGCTGTTTCTGGTCCACGGCGCTCTGTGGCTGTCCATCCGGACGTCAGGCCCGCTGCATGACCGCGGCATGTCGGCGGGCGGAAATCTGTGGCTCGGCCTGCTGGTGGTGGCGGTGGTGTTTTTAATCGCCACCTGGTTTTCAACGTCCCTTTACAGCAATTATTTGTCGCATCCGATTCTGTTTGCAGTTCCGCTGATCTGCGTTCTATCCTTGGTCTGCGTTAAATTTTTTCTCATGAAAAAAGATGCGCTCAAAGCCTGGCTCGCTTCATGCCTGACCATTGTCAGCGCGACTTTTTTCTGTATTATCGGTCTGTTTCCCAATATGTTGCCGTCCATTCCGGATGCCGCATATTCCTTAACCGCCAGTAATGCGTCGGCCAGCCAGTTGACGCTGACCATCATGCTTGTGATCGTACTCATTTTTATACCCGTGGTCATTGGTTATCAACTGTGGGCTTATCATCTATTTTCGGATAAACTTTCAACGCACGACTTGGCTGAGGATGAGGCTTACTAACCAATTCAGCTATATTCGTAATAAATTATGATTATTACAGCAACACACCCGGCCGGCGCGTAACCGCGCGCGGCTGGGTGACAGCCTTTTTATGAGTCCGTCAACTGTTATTAAAAATGAAATTGTTGTCAATATGGGAAGTCGGTATCTTGGCAGGTAATATCATCAAAGGAGGTAAACTCAATGGATAAGTATGTATGCAATATTTGCGGGTATGTGTATGATCCTGAAGCAGGCGACCCGGACAATGGCGTTAAACCCGGCACGGCGTTTGCCAACTTGCCGGATGACTGGGTATGCCCGGTGTGCGGCGCGGAGAAGGTCGATTTTTCAAAAGAAGACTAACTTTAATGAGTTCTGGCTTTAAGAATATGGTTTTTTGATATATTCTTAAAGCCAGTTTTTTTACGAGGGGAAAAAATGAAACCGGTTGAAATTGCGAAAGGAATTTACAGTGTCGGCGCCATAGACTGGAATATCCGGGATTTTCATGGGTATTCAACTGAACGCGGATCGAGCTATAATTCCTATTTGATTGTGGATGAAAAAACGGTGCTGATTGATGCTGTGAAAAAAGGATTCGAAGACCAGTTGATCGGTCATGTTTCGCAGATTATTGATCCCCAAAAAATTGACATCATGATCAGCAACCATACGGAAATGGATCATTCCGGCGGTTTGCCGAGAATCATGCATGCCATCGGCGAGCAAAAGCCACTGTTCTGTTCAAAAATGGGCGTAAAAAACCTGTCGGCCCATTTTACGCAGCAATGGAATTATCATGGGGTTGAGAACGGCGAAACGCTCAATATCGGCAGCCGTACCCTGACGTTTCTGGAAACCCGGATGCTGCACTGGCCGGACAGCATGTTCACCTATTGCAAGGAAGATCAGATTCTGTTTTCCTCTGATGCCTTTGGTCAGCATTATGCGGGTCTTGAAACCTTTGACGATGTGGTCGGCCATACCATCATGGCTCATGCCAAAAAATATTTCGCCAATATCCTGATGCTGTATGCGTCCAAGGTTCTCAAGCTTGTGGAACAGGTTCAGGCGGCGAATCTTCAAATCAAAACCATTTGTCCGGATCACGGCGTTATCTGGCGGAAAGACCCCGGCAAAATCATTGATGCTTACGTGAAATGGAGCCGGCAGATTCCGGAGAAAAAAGCTATTGTGGTGTATGATACCATGTGGCGCAGTACGGAAAAGATGGCGGACGCTATCGCTGATGGGATTTTTCAGGAAGGCGTTCCGGCCAGACCCATTCATATCAGGAGTTCCCATCGTAGCGAGATCATGACCGAAGTGCTGGATGCCGCCGCGATAGTGGTGGGATCGCCGACGCTTAACAATTGCATGTTTCCGACAGTCAGCGATGTGTTGACCTATATGAAAGGCTTAAAACCCCAGAATAAGATCGGCGCAGCCTTTGGTTCCTATGGCTGGAGCGGGGAATCGGTCAAGCTGGTGCAGGCGGAACTCGAAGCCATGAAATTCCAGATTATTGAGCCTGCCGTCAGGATTCAGTATGTGCCAAATGATGAAGGGCTCGCGTCCTGCATTGCCTTTGGCCGTCAGATCGGCCAGGCGGTGAATCGTAAAATGATGAATGATGAATGATGGCTTGGACGCCTGGATAAATGGCTATGAAATATCCGGTGGTGGAGCTGAGCGACTGCATCTTGTGCGGGGTTTGTGAGGGGGTGTGCCCGTCCGTGTTTCATGTCGCCGATCTGGGATATGTGCAGGTTGCTGAACTGGCGGAATATCCGGAGGCTGCTGTGAATGACGCCATCAAACACTGCCCCGCGGATTGTATCGCATGGGAAGAGGCATGATGAAATAAGGACATGCCCTCAAAGATGCCGCCCTCAAACATCGTGTAATATTTTGTTCATCAATATCTGAACGCGGTTCATAAAGGAAATCACCATTTGTTAAGATTGTCTCAGGCTGCCGGAGGTCGTGGACGCATCGCTTGAAGAAAGAACCGGACGGAACATATTTCAATTGCATATCTGAAAAGGAGCCTTTCCCTATGAGCCATGATCATGCCCATTCTTATGTTAAGGCGTGCCTGAATTTGCATGCGGTGTTGAAAAATCTGGAGGATCTGGTCATTTTTGATCCGGAGGCAGCCGCAATTGTCAAGGAATGGGATATTTCCATTCAATTTTCCGTGCTGGCGGGACCCAAAGCCTGGATCAGCTTTAAAGACGGGAAATGCCGGGTGGAGGCAGGGGAGAAAACCGGCCCGACGGTGCGCCTGTTTTTCGTGGGTTCCGCCCACCTTAATAAAATGATGGACGGCAAAGGGTTTCCGATTCCGCTCAAAGGATTTGCAAATCTTGGATTTCTTTCCAAGGATTTCGCCAAAGTCACGGAACGGCTGGAATATTTTCTCAAACCAACGGATGCGCTTCTGGCGGCCCCGGACTATCTTGCCATGAACACACGGCTGTCCCTGAATATCGCAGCCTATGCCATCAAGGAAATCGGCCTTAATGACGACACCGGAAAATTGGTGGCGGGCCGGGTGCCGAACGGGACGGTGGTGATGAAAATTTTGCCGGAGGGGCCCGCGGTTCATATTGAATTTAAAGACGGCGACATTATTCCCGGCAAAGGTGAAGTGAATCATCCACAGGCCTGTATGCTGATGAAGGACATGGCAGTCGCAAACGCGTTTATGAACAACAAGATGGACACGTTTTCAGCCATCGCCACTGGCGAGGTGGAGATTCGGGGCCAGATTCCCATGCTGGACGCATTGAGCCTGATTCTGGACCGGATACCGGTGTATTTAGCCTAAAAGCGACTGCCTACTGCCTAAACAACCTTACCATCCAGAGGAAGATCATGAAAACCTATACCTTCGAAGCATCCCAATCCCTTTTCAAACGCGCCGTCAACGTCATCCCCTGCGGTATTTACGGCCATTTCAGCCCGGCCCCCCTAGTGCCGCCCACGGATTATCCGTTTTATGTGTCAAAGGCCAAGGGCTCCCGGTTCTGGGATGTGGACGGCAATGAATTCATCGACTATATGTGCGCTTACGGGCCCATGGTGCTGGGTTATAATTTCGATGCCGTGGACCGGGCGGTCAGGGAGCAGTATGACCTGGTCAATTGCGCCACGGCACCGTCGCCGGTCATGGTGGAGCTGGCGGAAAAACTGGTGGATCTCGTCACCGTGGCGGACTGGGTGTTTTTCGCCAAAAACGGCGGTGATGTGACGGGCTATGCGCTGATGGTGGCCCGGACTGCCACCGGCCGAAAAAAAATCGTCATGTTCAAGGGCGGTTATCACGGGGTGGCCCCGTGGTGTCAGGCGCCTGGGCATCATGGCGTGATGGACGATGACTACCGGAACACCATCTGGATCGACTGGAATGATTTTCCAGCCTTTGAGCGCGTGGTTTCCGAAAACAAGGGCCAGATCGCGGGCCTTATCAGTACCCCCTATCACCATCCGGCGTTTATGGACAACGCGCTTCCGGCGGATGGTTTCTGGCAGAAAGTGGAAAAATTATGCCGGCAGGAAGGGATTGTGCTGATTATTGATGATGTGCGGTGCGGGTTCCGGCTGGACATGCGGGGCTCGAACGAATATTTCGGATTCAAGCCCGACCTGGTCTGTTTTTGCAAGGCCATTGCCAACGGGTATCCGATTTCGGCCCTGGTGGGTACGGACGCCCTGAAAAATGACGCGGCAAAAGTGTTTTATACAGGCTCCTACTGGTTTTCCGCGGCCCCCATGCGGGCCGCCGCCGCCACCCTGGACGAGCTTGCGAAAATTGATGGGCCCAAGGTCATGCAGCGGATCGGACAAAAACTCATTGACGGGTTATGCGATCTCGCCAAATTATACGGCTATGACATGAAAGCCACCGGTGTGCCCTCCATGCCGTATTTACGCATCACCAACGACGACAGCCTGATGTTGCATCAGGACTGGTGCGGGGAATGCACCCGGCGCGGCGCGTACTTCACCTCCCATCACAACTGGTTTGTTTCCACCGCACACACGGAAGAAGATGTCAAACAAACGCTGGAAATCGCGGATGAGGCGTTTAAAGTGATAAAGCAGAAATATGGGGATCAATTTTAAATTAAGAGGAACTCAACCATGCCAATCACCGA
>DAIEHU010000125.1 GCA_027353395.1 Desulfobacteraceae bacterium | reverse complement strand
GATTTTCGCGGCTGAAGACTCCTTCAGGCGGGATGCTTCAACCATTATCCTGTAAAATTTAACCTCACCCTATACAGGCACTCGGGTTCGGCTTTCCTGCTAGTCGACGCCCATACCGGATCCGCAGGCATTATCCGGCTGGACGGCTGTAGCCTAAGCGGCTACTGCGTAGTTATAATCGTCTGCGATTATGTTTTTTCCGCCTGTTTAACGAGTCGGCAGAAAACTCGGTATGCAGCCATTGCTTCTTTATCCCCGTCGAAGCCGTTTCGCCCCCTTATTTTTTTGATGGTATCAGTGTTATGAGTGAATGGTGTGAATTGTTTACGGCCTTAAAATAAGGCCTGGCGTCTATATTGTCAAGGTGATTGGCCCAAGACAAAAAATATGTAATTTCTCCAGGGTCTGAATTCATTTTATTAAAATGTAAAATCGAATAGTTAAGCCATTTCGCCATCAACCTTTTTTATGCCGTGTTTTTAATACCCCGCCGGTTCCCGGTAATCCCCGGCTGCCGCATCAATCATCTCCGCCACATCCAGCAGTTCCATGTCATGCCAGCGCCGCCCCACGATTTGCAGCCCGATGGGCATGCCGTCTTCGGAATATCCCGCTGGAATGGTGACGGACGGGTGTCCGGTGGTGTTAAAGGGCGCGGTGTAAGCGGAATTCGCCATCCAGTAATTGAGCTGATGGTCATCGACCGGGATCGGGGTATGATAAATATTGTATCCGAAAATGACATCATCGGGTTCAAGATGCTTATAGGCGGACCGGGCGGCGACCGGGCAGATGAACACATCCCATTCCATGAGAAATTGTTCCAGATGCGCGATCATGATCTCCCGCCGGGAGCATTCCTCAATAAATTTGTCATAGGTCGCCGGATACACCATCTGGAGGAGCGGCGATCGTCTTCTTTCCATGCCGCCCATCGTATACATGAAAAATCGCGCAGAGGACGGAAGATTGACATTGATCTGCAGGTCCACCATTTTTCCCCAGGTTTCCCACACTTGTGGAAAATCGAAATTCGCGGGATTGATCTGTTTGACCGTGCAGCCTTTATCGGCCAGTTTTTTAATGAATTGTCTCATCACCTTGCGGGTGTCATTGGAAACAGGAACATCTCCGAAATTATCCGACCAGGCAATGCGAAGTTCCTTATATGCCGGTTTGGGTTTGGGGGACATGTCAACCGCGGGCACCATGGCATCATATCCATCCGGTCCGGCGATAATGGGCAGGCAGAGTTTCAGGTCTTCGATGGAGCGGGCCATGGGGCCGAGAGAGGCCATGGCGCGAACCGTCCTTCGATTTACGTCTCCAAGCCCCGGAAAAATACCGTATCCGGAAACAAAATTTTCAGTGGGTTTGATGCCATAAATCCCGCAAAAAGCGGACGGAATCCGGATGGAGCCGCCAAGGTCGCTGCCGATGGTGAGGGGCGACATGCCGGAAGCAACGGCAGCAGCGCCGCCGCCGGTGCTTCCCCCGGCCGTCCGGGTCACATCCCAGGGGTTGTTCGTGCGGCCATAAATGGGGTTCGATGTCTGCACATCCATGGCCATCACCGGCATATTGGTGATCCCCAGAATAATCGCACCCGCATCCTTGAGGCGCTTGACCACCGTTGCGTCAAAATCCGTGACCTGATCAGCCAGGGGCGGAAATGCATTGGTGATCCGCATGCCTTTTACCGCAAAATGGTCTTTGATGCTGACCGGAACCCCGTGCAGCGGGCCCCAGATTTCGCCCCTGGCAAGGGCCTCATCCGCCTGCCGGGCCCTTTCAAGGGCCGATTTTCATCAATAAAAACAATGGCATTGAGCCCAGGGTTATATTTATGGATATGATTGATATGGGCTGAAACCACCTCAACGGATGTCATCTTCCCTGACCGGATGGCCTCGGCCAGTTCGGAGGCGGTCATGAACACAATGGGGCGTCCCGAGACAGCGGCGGCGTTTACCGGCGCCTGATACGGCTTTGGGGCCGGAGTGGCGCGGCAGCCGATGCCCGCGCAAAAAAACAAAATCGCCGGAACAGTCAAAAGAATGAACCGGCGAAGCCATGGGGCGGTAAACATTTTCAGAGAACCGGGGGCGTGTTTTTCTTCATAGGGATGCCTCCATTTTTTAAAAAGGTTCACCTGCAACGTCCTCTTATTTCAATTCACATTCAAGATAGCATCAAGGCGGCAAGAAGGAGGCGTATGGTTTATGCGTTGAGGAGCCGACGACGAAGCCAACGCGGATGATGCTTGAATGTGGATTGAAATCAATAGTTCCTTTTTTTGATCCGGTCCATCTCCCGGTCCATCTCCCTCGATTTGATCGCCTCCCGCTTGTCGTATTTATGCTTACCCTTTGCAAGTCCGATGGTTATTTTGGCCTTGCCGCCCTTAAAATAGACTTTCAGGGGGATCACTGACACGCCTTTGGTGCGGATTTTCGCTTCCAGACGCTTTAGTTCCGACTGATGGAGCAGGAGTTTCCGGGTGCGAAAGGGGTCATGGTTGTCATAATAGGCGAACGGATAGGGGCTGATATGCATCTGATGGACAAACA
This sequence comes from Desulfobacteraceae bacterium, assembly GCA_027353395.1. Taxonomy (GTDB): domain Bacteria; phylum Desulfobacterota; class Desulfobacteria; order Desulfobacterales; family Desulfosalsimonadaceae; genus SURF-3. Next base: position 5,004 of record DAIEHU010000125.1, on the reverse strand, counting down.
GTTCACCGTTCTGGAGTTTTCCGTATGAATCCTTGAGGTTGGCCATCCCTGAGCGCAGGGACTTGACTTCCGTGCCCAAGAGTACCATACCGGCTTCAATTTCTTCCTCAATGGTATAGTCATGCCAGGCTTTGCGGTTTTTGGTAACAATTTTAATGTGGCTGTCGTCCATTGGGTGGTAATTTCCGGATAAATAAACTTTGATTTTTTATGTATGATAGATGCCGTTGGTCAGCGTTTTGCCGTAGGTGTCGGTAATCAATTGCATGGTATCCGCGGCCGACGTTTGTTTGAGCACCTCTTTTAAAAACAGCCGGGATTCGGAGACGCTGATTTTCCGGATCATATTTTTAACGGAAGGAATGGACTGGGGCGCCATGCTGAGCGCATCAATGCCAATGCCCATCAAAATGGGCAGATTGAAAATTTCCGCGGCCATTTCCCCGCACATGAACGTTTTGATTTGTTTCTTTTTCCCGGCATCCACGACGAATTTAATCATCCGGATGACCGCGGGATGCAGGGTATTGTATAAATACGCCACCTGACGATTGCCGCGATCAATGGCCAGGGTGTATTGCACCAGATCATTGGTGCCGATACTGAAAAAATCCACCATATCCGCCAGTTGGTCTGCAATGATGGCGGCGGAAGGCACCTCAATCATAATGCCGGTTTTAATATTCCGGTTGTAGGGAAACCCGTCTTTTTCAAGAGACTCGGCCGCCTGGTCGATTATTTTAAGTGTTTCATGGATCTCTTCACTCCCGGAAATCATGGGCAGCAGCACCCGGACATTGCCGAAAGCGGCGGCCCGAAGAATGGCCCGAAACTGTGTTTTAAACATGCCGGGTTTTTGCAAGCAGAAACGAATGGCCCGAAGGCCCAGGGCCGGATTTGCTTCATCCGGCGTCTCCATGCCAAGGATGGCTTTGTCCCCGTTGACATCAAGGGTCCGGATCGTGACCGGCTGCGGATACATCAGCTCCGCCACTTCCTTGTACTGATTGAAAAGCTCCTGCTCGTCGGGAAAGGTATCCCGGTTCATGTAAAGGAATTCCGTCCGGTAAAGACCGATGCCGTCGCCGCCATGATCCTTGACCGCCACCACTTCCTCGGGCAGCTCGATATTGCCCATGATGCTGAATGCCTGGCCGTCGATACTTTCCGCAGGCCGGACGCTGGTGCGGAGAATGTCTGCTTTTCGCTGAGCGTATTTTTTGGCCAGCTCATCATAGCGGATGAGCGTTTCCTCCTCCGGGTGGACGATGACAATGCCTGCTGTACCATCCACAATAATGATATTGTCATTTTTGATGATGCTGGTGGCGTTATCAAGGCCTAAAACCGCCGGAATTTCAAGAGTGCGGGCGATAATGCTCGTATGGGAGGCCCGCCCCCCCCGGTCGGTAATAAACCCCATGACTTTTTCAAGCTGGATCTGGCTGGTTTGCGCCGGTGAAAGGTTATGGGCCACCAAAATAACGCGCTTGTCAATGCCGGCGATATTTACGGCCTTGATCCCCACGAGGTTTCCCATAATGCGTTCAGCCACATGTTCGATATCCGCGGCCCTGGATTTAAGGTAGGGGTCGGAAATATCGTTAAACATGGCCTTCGTCTGAGCTGTTGTTTCCTTGAGCGCCCACTCCGCATTGATCATTCTTATTTTGATCATGTCGATGATTTTTCCATAAAACATTTTGTCTTTATGGAGCAGCAGATGGGTTTCCAGAATGGCGGCATGATGGCGCAGTTCTTCCGGAACGCGCTTGATCGTATCCTCAAGTTCGTTTCTGGCTTTGGTGACCGCGGTTTTAAACCGATCGACTTCCTTTCTGACGGCTTCTGGCGAGATGGAGTATTTTTCAATCACATCAACGCCTTCTTTGTCCACCAGATAGGCTTTCCCTATGCAGATTCCCGGAGACCCGCTGATCCCTTTCAGTATCATTTCCCTGACATCAGATTGCATGGATTTGATCTACTCCTCAAAGCCCCGTTCAAAAAGATCGATGATTTTATTTAAAACCGGCATATCTTCCGGATGGCTGATTTCAAGGGTGACGACCGTTCCCTTAAAACACGCCAGGGAAAGGATATCGATGATGCTGGTCGCATCCGCCTGTTCACCGTTTTTGCGAAGTCTGACATCGGACCGGGCCGCGCTGGCGATCGCCGCGATCCGGGCCGCGGGTCTGGCATGAATCCCCAGTTCGTTAATCACGGTGGTCGTTCGGCTTAAATCATTTTTTAACGTATTCATATTCCTACAAATTTAATAAGCTTAAATTTGTATTAGCTATCATGCGGAAGGAATTATTGTCAAACTAAATGATTGACAAACAAGGGGGCTGCTGATAATTTTCGTACGCTTTTTATTTCTACAAATATCTGAATTTATAATTTTTTTCTCACATAAACCAGAGACAAAAGCATAAAGCGCCTTAAAATAATGCACAAAGGAAGGAACATCATGGGGAAACAATTCGTGATTGATGAAATGGAACTGAAGGAATCCTGGCGGCTGTTCCGAATTCTTGGAGAATTTGTTGAAGGCATAGAGGAGTTGCATGATCTGGGGCCCGCAGTCAGCATTTTCGGTTCCGCGCGGATGAAATCCACAGATTTGTATTATCAGAAAACTGTTGAGATCGCCGCATTGCTTGCAGAAAACGGATTTTCCATTATCACCGGCGGCGGCGGCGGGGTTATGGAGGCCGCCAATAAAGGCGCGGCGGAAAAAAACGGGCGATCGGTGGGCCTTAATATTACACTGCCCATGGAACAAAAACCCAATGCCTATTCAAATATCAAGGTGGAGTTCAAGTATTTTTTTGTCCGAAAGTTCATGTTTGTCAAATACGCCATGGCATACATCATTATGCCGGGCGGATTCGGCACGTTAGATGAGATGTTTGAAGCGGTTACACTGATAGAGACCCATCGGGTGAAGCCGTTTCCGGTGATTCTGTTCGGATCAGAATACTGGAGCGGGCTGATTGAATGGATACGGACCCGGATGCTGGAAAATCAAATGATATCATTGGATGATCTGGATATTTTAAAAATAACGGATGATCCAATGGATGTTTTGCGGGCGGTGAAAAACGTCGCGGCCCTGGTTGATTAACAGACTTATTATGCATACCGCTCATCAGATTATTTATCAAAACGCCCGGCGAATGAAGGCCATTTCATCCGGAACCATTGATCTGGTGGCGACGTCGCCGCCCTACCCCATGATCGAAATGTGGGACGGGGTATTTTCGGCCATGTCGCCCAGCATCCGGTCCGCATTAAGCAAAAACGATGGGACGGCGGCGTTTGAACTGATGCACCAGGAACTGGATCGGGTGTGGGATGAAATGGTCCGGGTGTTAAAAAACGGGGGGTTCGCGTGCATCAATATCGGCGACGCCACCCGGACGCTGGACTGGGATTTCATGCTGTATCCCAATCACGCCCGGATACTGTCGGCCCTGCATCAGAGAGGCTTGTCGCCCCTGCCCGCGGTGATCTGGCGAAAGCAGACCAACGCCCCCAATAAATTCATGGGGTCCGGGGTGCTGCCTGCCGGGGCCTATGTGACCCTGGAGCATGAATATATTCTGATTTTGCGGAAGGGCGGAAAACGTTCCTTTGACACAAATGAAGAACGCGCCCATCGCCAGGAAAGCGCCCTGTTCTGGGAGGAGCGCAACCAGTGGTTTTCCGATGTGTGGATGGACCTTAAAGGCGCGCGGCAGGATCTGCTGGAAAAAGATGTCCGGAAACGCAGCGGGGCGTTTCCGTTTGAGCTGCCGTACCGGCTCATCAACATGTATTCCGTGCGGGGAGACCGGGTGCTGGACCCGTTTATGGGAACCGGAACCACCATGCTGGCCGCTATGGCTGCGGGCCGTAACAGTATCGGATTTGAACTGGACGCTCAGTTTGCGGATATTACCGAGCGTCAGGTCAGCGGAATCGTCGATTATGCCAATACCCTGATCCGGGAGCGGCTTGCCAGGCACGAGGCATTTGCAAATGCCCGCATAAAAGAAAAAGGGCCTTTTAAACACGTCAACGGGCCTTATGGATTTCCCGTGGTCATGAATCAGGAAAAAAGTCTGGTATTTCACTTGCTGAAAACCGCCCGGAAAATGGAAAACGGCAAATTCGAGATAGAATATGCCGAAGGGCCGGGGGAACGTAATTTTCAGCAAGTAAAAGTCATTGAAAAGCCAAAAGAAAAAAAATTTCAGCAGATGGAGCTGAAGCTATAACACATTGCATCACATACAACGTCAGGCTGGCCCATTATGAATATCGTTTTCTTTGTTATTATTCTGATCTCCTTTGTGTTTGCCGGATGGCATGAAATTTTCCGGGCCGCTGTCGAGGGCGGAGCATCGCCCATTGCAACCCTGTCCGCGGCCATGGTGGAATCCGCGGGCGGCGCTGTTGAACTGGCCATCGGGCTCGTGGGGGTCATGACCCTGTTTCTGGGGCTGATGAAAATAGCGGAAGCGGGCGGGTTGCTTACGGTGATTTCCAGGCTGCTCCGGCCCCTGATGACGCGCCTGTTTCCCGATGTGCCGGCGGACCATCCGGCCATGGGGGCCATGATTTTAAATCTGTCCGCCAATGTGCTGGGTCTGGGAAACGCGGCCACCCCCTTCGGCATCCGGGCCATGCAGGAGCTGGACACCCTCAACCCGGAAAAAGGCACGGCCACGGACGCCATGGTCCTGTTTCTGGCCATCAACACCTCCAGCGTCACCCTGCTGCCCACCGGCGTCATCGCGCTCCGGGCCGCCGCGGGTTCCGCGGACCCGGCGGGGATTCTGCCCACCACCCTGTTTTCCTCGATGGCAGCCACGATTGTGGCGATTATTGTCGCTAAATTGTATGGCCGGCTGCCCCGGTTTAAAAATAGCCGTCCGCGTCCGGATGCCGCTCTTCCGGCGATGGAAGCCCGGCCTTCCGCGGGGACCGGTGCGCCGGTCACCGGCGTTGGGG
>DAIEHU010000124.1 GCA_027353395.1 Desulfobacteraceae bacterium | reverse complement strand
TGGCCGCAAGCAACAATTCAAATAAAAATTTAACCTATTAAATTATTTATAAAATTATCATTTATCAGTTGTTTGATAGCTAAAATCCGTGGTATAATGTGAAATGAAAACCCTGATCGCGCCCCTCAAACCCATCGGCAAACTTCCGGTTCCAGGCACTTTGGGCATGGCGGAGCTGATCCATAAACATTCCCCAGTCCGCCGGAAATGGCCATTGATGTGTTCACCGATCTGGCCCATCAGAACGTGGCCTGCGACACGCTTCAGTTCGGATGCTGGTTCAATGTCGCCCAGCTCAAAACCGGCGGCGAGAGGGTGGAGCCCGTGTACCCCTGATCAATATGCCCGGATTTGAAAACCTGGACATTTCCGGCATCAAGCTGATTGGCTCGGGCGCGGCCCCGCTTCCCAACGGCATCCTCGAGTCCATGTAGCGGGCCTTCAAATCCAGCGTGGTAATAGAAGCCTACGGGATCACCGAATGCGCCATGTGAGCCGCATGCAATCACGCCCATCCATGGAAAAACAAAACCAGGGTCCGTGGGGCTGCCGGTTTTTGACACGGAAATCAAAGCAGTGGATCCGGCCACGGGCGCGGATCTTCCAACCGGGAAGGAAGGGGAAGTCTGTATCCGCGGCCCCCAGGCCATGAAAGGCTATTGGGGCCGCACGGACGACACCGGCGGGGTTTTAAAAGACGGCTGGCTGTTTACGGACGATATCGGAAAACTCGATGAAGACGGCTATGTCTATATTACGGACCGGAAAAAGACCTGATTCTTTATAAAGGATACAATGTTTATCCCAGGGAGATCGAAGAAATTCTGTTGATATGAATAAACCGATGGCGGGTTGGACTGAAGACTGAAGGGCGTTCGGTATAGGTCTTTTTTTAAAAAACCATTCTTCCTGCCCTTCAGCCGATTCACGGGGTCCTATTTCTCGTGTTTGTAATACATCACCCCAATGGCTTCGGGGCCGGCGTTGATGCCGATGGACGGACCGAAATAGGTGCGGATCACCTCCCGGCAGTCAAAATTGTCCTCAAAAACACTCCGCAGGCTGTTGACCAGGTTCAGATCCCTGCCATGCGCAATGGCCAGAGTGATGGGCGACTGGCCGATTTCCGCCTTGATCATGTCCAGCATGGAGAGAATCATGTTGGGTTGTTTACCGAACAGCCTGGTTTTGACCACCAGTTTGCCGTCCTCAAAACCGAGCACGGGTTTGACGCCCAGGGTAAGGCCCATGAGGGATTTAAACCCGCCGATCTTTTTCTGTTTCCGCAAATACTTGAGGGTCGGAATGGCCAGATAGGAAGTCGTCCGCGTCATCATCCGGTTGAAATTATAAACCACGCTGCCGAATTCCTTTTTCGCCTTGAACGCACGAGCCGCCTCGATCACCGCAAGACCGAAGCCCATGCTGCACGACCGGGAATCGATGACTTCCACACGGCATTTGCTGTTTTTGAATTCATCGACGACTTTCAGGGCAGTCGCATAGCTCCCGCTTAGGGCTTCGGAACAGTGAATGATCAATATCTCATCATAACGGGCCGACAATTGCATCAGTTTCAAGGCATACTCCTGATAGGGAATGGCTTCGGTATACATGGTTTTATATTTTTCGTAGTTTTCATAAAACTCCATAATGTTGATATCGATCCCGTCCTTGTAGGTTCTGCCGTCCAGAACCACATTAACCGGCAATACCTCGATGCCCAGATCCTTGGCGATACCTGCGGGGATATCCGCCGTGCTATCCGTTAAAACCAGTTGTTTCATTTTCCGTCTCCATTCCATGTTAAATGGTTTATCATTATATTATTCATCTATTGTCTAATTTAATAAAAGTCAAGCCGTTAAGAACCATACAAAAAAAAGCTTTCTTTTTATATTTAGATCAGGTAATAATTATCGGTTTAAAAATGGCGAGCTTTCCTTATTAATTGGTAATTAAATATTTTAATATAAAATATCAGCCCGTTATGTCATTCATGACGGGTTTTGCCATTTAATAAGGACCGGCTGTTTTGTGACCCAATAGTGCGGGACGCCTTCCGGATCGGCAATAACTTTAATCTTTTCAAACAGTAATAGAAAAAATGAAAAATACGCTCAACACATCCGTACGCAATATCGCTATCATCGCCCATGTAGATCATGGGAAAACTACCCTGGTGGACGCCATGTTCAAACAAAGCGGCGTGTTCCGCGAAGGCCAGGTAACGGACGACCGCCTCATGGACAATATGGACCTGGAACGGGAACGGGGAATTACCATTGCCGCCAAAAACTGCGCCATCAACTGGCACGGCACCAAAATCAATATCATCGACACGCCGGGCCATGCGGACTTCGGCGGCGAGGTGGAGCGCGCCCTGTCCATGGCGGACGGCGCCATTCTTCTGGTGGATGCTTCGGAAGGTCCCCTGCCCCAAACCCGATTTGTGCTGAACAAAGCCCTGCAAAAGGGCCTCAAAATCATCGTGGTGATCAACAAGATCGACCGGGACGACGCGCGGCCCGCCGAAGTGCTCGACGAAATCTACTCCCTGCTGATCGATCTCGACGCCACGGATGAACAGATTGAATTCCCCCTGCTTTATGCTGTGGGCAGGCAGGGAATCGCCATGCAATCCCCGGACGACAAGGCCGAAAACCTTCACCTGCTTTTAGATATGATTGTCAGAGAAATACCCGCGCCCGTTGCCGTGGAAGGCGAGCCTTTCCAGATGCTGGTATCTGATCTGAGCTACTCGGATTATTTGGGAAGACTGGCCATCGGCAAAGTGATCAACGGCTCCGTGGCATCCAGGAAAGACCTGGTGTGCATTCATGAAGACGGAAAATTGCTTCCCTTAAAAATTTCCAAACTTCAGGTTTACAGCGGCGTCGGCCTCAAGGAAACCCCCGAGGCAATGGCGGGGGATATTATCGTTCTGTCTGGCATTGAAGACGTCAATATCGGGGACACCATCTGCACGGGAGAGAACCCCAAAGCCCTGCCCCGCATCCGGGTGGACGAGCCAACGGTATTCATGAATTTCACCAACAACACGGGCCCCCTGGCCGGGCGCGACGGAAAGCTGGTGCAGATGAGCAAAATCCGGGCGCGCCTCATCAAGGAAAGCCTGATGAACGTTTCTATCCGGGTGGAAGAATCCGATGACAAGGAAACCATCATTGTCAAGGGCCGGGGAGAATTTCAGATGGTGATTTTAATTGAAACCATGCGCCGGGAAGGGTTTGAACTCTGCGTCGGCCGGCCCCAGGTGATTTTCCGTTATGAGGATGGCAAAAAACTGGAGCCTATTGAGGATCTGCTGATTGACTGCGAAGCGGTCTATAGTGGCACGGTCACCGAAAAACTGCTCCGGAAAAAAGGCAGCCTGACCCGAATGGAACACCGGGACAACGGACGGGTGCGCCTGGAATTTTCCATACCCTCCCGATCCCTGATCGGCTACCGGGATGAATTTCTGACCGACACCCGTGGCACCGGCATCATGAATTCGGCTTACGCCGGATACGAGAAATACCGGGGCGACTTCCCCAGCCGATTTACCGGCAGTCTGGTATCGGACCGTCAGGGATCCGCCGTGCCCTTTGCCCTGTTTAACCTGGAAGCACGGGGAAAGCTCTTGATCCAGCCGGGTGATGAGGTTTACGAAGGCATGGTTGTGGGCGAACACAGCCGGGGCAACGACCTGAACGTGAACCCCACCAAAACCAAAAATCTGACCAACATGCGGGCGTCCGGCAAGGATGAGGCGGTGATCCTGACCACGGTCCTGCCCATGACCCTTGAGAAGGCCATCCAGTTTATCGGAGACGACGAACTGGTGGAAGTCACGCCGAAAATCATCCGGATCCGCAAAACGATTCTTTCCATGCACGGCAGAAAAGTCGAACGGCGTGGCGTGGCGGCATGAAGACGATCCCCATAAGCGTCTTGCATCATCAACCCATAACCGGTACTGTTTTATCAACCCATTAAAGATTAACAACACATGCATTTTGAAAATTTAGGATTACACCCGGAACTTTTAAAAGCGGTTGAGCGGATGGGGTTTACTGAACCCACGCCCATTCAGGAAAAAATCATTCCGGAAATCATTAACGGCGATCGTGATCTGGTGGGACTGGCCCAGACCGGCACAGGAAAAACAGCGGCTTACGGCCTGCCCATGATCCAGTTGACGGATTTCGCTTCACACCACACCCAGGGCGTCATCATCTGCCCCACCCGGGAACTCTGCATCCAGATCTCCAAGGATTTTACGGAATACTGCCATTTTGTGAAAAATGCGAAAACCGTTGCGGTGTATGGCGGCGCCAGTATGGAAACACAAATCCGGCAGATCAAAAAAGGCGTACAGATCATTGTCGCAACGCCGGGCCGCCTGCTGGACCTGATCAAACGGCGGGTGGTGGACATTACCCGGATTGCCTACGTGGTGCTGGATGAAGCCGATGAAATGCTGAACATGGGATTTCAGGAGGATCTGGATGCGATTTTAAGCCAGACCCCGGAAGGCCGCCGGACCTGGCTGTTTTCGGCCACCATGCCCAAGGCCGTGGCCGCCATCGCTGGCAAATACATGCATGATTATGTTGAAATCACCGCCGGAAAACGCAACACCGCGGCCACAAACATTGAACATGTCAATTATATCGTCATGGAAAAGGACCGGTATCCGGCATTAAAACGCATCATTGATTTTTATCCGGATATTTATGCCCTCATTTTCTGCCGCACCCGCAACGAAACGCGGCTGGTATCCGAAAAGCTCATCAAGGACGGATATAACGCGGAAGCCCTTCATGGCGAACTTTCCCAGGCCCAGAGGGATCTGGTCATGCAGAAATTCCGGGACCGGAACCTCCAGCTTCTCGTGGCCACCGATGTGGCGGCCAGGGGTCTGGATGTGGACGACATCACCCACGTCATTAACTACAATTTTCCGGATGAGGCCGAAACCTATACCCACCGGAGCGGACGAACAGCGCGGGCCGGGAAATCCGGAATTTCCATTGTCCTCATGAACACCCGGGAACGGCACAAACTCGCTGAAGTGGAGCGCAGGTCCGGCATACATTTCACCTATGCGAAAGTCCCCAACGGGTATGCCGTCTGTGAAAAACAGCTTTTTGCCATGGTCAACAAACTGGTGGCCGTGGACGTCAATCAGGAAGCCGTGGAAAAATTTCTGGGGCCGGTTTACAAGACCCTGGCCGGGCTCAGCAAGGAAGAATTGATCCAAAAGTTTATTTCTGCTGAATTTAACCGGTTTTTGGATTATTATAAAAATTCGGAAGACATCAATGCCAGCATTACCCGGCCGGCAAAACGGAAACCGGACGGATTTTCCGCCGGCCAGAAAAGTCCGCAGCCTCCGGCGGCAAGGCGCGGGCACGGCAAATACGCACCGGAGCCACGCCGGTCTCGGGAAATGAACACCCAGAGTTTTTTTATCAATGTGGGCAAGATGGACAATATCCAAAAAGGCGCCATTACCCGGCTGTTGTGCGACACCTCGGGCATCGAAAACTTCCAGATCGGTAAAATCGAGATCATGAGGGAATTTTCATTTTTTGAAGTGGACGATCAGGTGGCCCTTAAAGTTCTCAAATCCATGAAACACGCCAAACTCGACGGACGGGATGTGCTGGTGCAGTTTGCCGACAAAAAGCAGCCCAAAACAACCCGGAAAAAACGGTAGCCGCAACATCCGTTTTCTTCAGCGATCAATGGATACACGAGTATCCGGCGGTCCCGTCGTTTTAAATAACAGCCAGTTTTTGGCTGATCGCTTTCCGTTAATAGCGTGCGGCTGGTTGACGGGAAAGCGCTTTCTCGATCATGCCGCACGGGTAAAGGAGAATTCCTATGAACATGTATGTTGGCAACCTTGCATTCACGGTGACGGAAGAAGACTTGGCGGCCGCTTTCTCGGCATTCGGAACAGTCGCCGGTGTGAACATCATCAAAGACCGCTTTACCGGGCAGTCCAAAGGCTTTGGCTTTGTAGACATGCCGGACAACTCGGAAGCGGATAAAGCCATCAAAGCCTTAAACAACAGCCAGCTCAAGGACCGCGACATCAAGGTCAACCAGGCCAAGCCCAAATCAGACAGGAGCAAGGGCGGAAGAAGACCCCCGCGCTATTAACATCGGATAAATGATAACGGGCCGGCATGCCTTTCGGCATTCCGGCTTTTTTTATTGGGACACCCGATCTCATCTTGAACATCACCGCACCCTGCATTATTATAATGCGTCAGGCCGCCGGAAAAAACAGCGGCCCGCTTTAAAGAACCAACCCTTACGCCAAACGGAACACCCATGAATCACTATCTGATCACCATTCTTTTGCTGTGCTGCAGCAATGTGTTTATGACCTTTGCGTGGTACGGTCATCTGCGCAATCTTTCCCACCGGGCATGGATTATCGCCGCTCTGGTGAGCTGGGGAATCGCCCTGTTTGAATACCTGCTCCAGGTGCCGGCCAACCGGATCGGCAACACGGTAATGACTGTCGGCCAGCTCAAAATTCTGCAGGAAGTCATCACCCTGTCCGTGTTTGTGCCCTTCTCCCTGTTATACCTGAAGGAAAAACTGACCCTCGATTATTTATGGGCCGGCTTCTGCCTGCTCGGGGCCGTATTTTTTATTTTCCGGGCCAAATTTTTCGGGGCGTGAACGCCGGGAAAAGCATTGCTTGATAAAAGCCACAAGCGCGTATTCTCCGGGGACAGGCATGATCATGGTTGAAATGGATTCCATTCACATTCCGGTTCTTGCCGCAGGCCGGGGCTGGCTGGCGGTGGACAAACCGGCGGGCATGAGCGTTCACAACGCGCCGGGAGAAGACTTGTGCTCCCTGGTATCCCAAGGCATCCGGCAGCAGGCGGAACTCCTAGAGCGGATCGGCATTTATCCACCGGGCGCGGAAGGGGGCGCTGACGTCAACCCGGTTCACCGCCTGGACAGGGAAACCAGCGGCGTGATCCTGCTGGCGACCGACCCTGAAGTTTTCCGGTTTTTTTCCCAGCAGTTCAATGACCGATTGGTCCAAAAAACCTACGTCGCGCTGGTGCATGGCTGCCTGGAAGCGCCGACGGGCAGGGACGGATGGGGAATGTGGCAATGGCCCCTGTCAAAAACCGCCGGAGGCCGCACCCATCCCCAGGGACCATGCCCCCGCCAGCCCAGCCGAACAAAATACCGGGTCATGGGCCACAGCGCCCATTATACACTGGTTGAAATCGAACTCCTCACCGGCCGGACCCACCAGATCCGGCGGCATGCCAAACTGGCCGGCCATCCGGTCGTTGGCGACGCGCGCTACGGCTCGGATAGGGCAATCACATTTCTTAAAGAGCATTCCGGATTCGACCGGCTGGCCCTGCACGCCCAGTCACTCACCGTTAAGTTGCCGGGTGCAACGGAACAAACCACCATTGAAACCCCGAAAATCCCCGACCCGATGCGGTTGTTGTTTGAAAATGACCGTTCATAATAACTACCGGACCTTGCACAAAATCCAAAACCATGACCATCGGCCATTT
>DAIEHU010000123.1 GCA_027353395.1 Desulfobacteraceae bacterium | reverse complement strand
GGTCAGCACTTTGCCTGGATCAGGCCGATTTCCAGGTGATTCGCCAAGCCGACGCCCGGACTCGAACCGGGGACCCCTTCATTACGAGTGAAGTGCTCTACCAGCTGAGCTACGTCGGCCCGCATCAAATCCTCAAAAAAAACTTTGTGGCTTTTAACACGCTTAAACCTTAGCGTCAAGCTGTTTTTGGCATGTCGCAGTTGCTGGCTTGCACGTCCCAAGCAGAGGCGATAGCAGATATCAGTGATATGATTTTTATGGCAAGGATTGCCGGAAAGAATTTTCAACTATGGAGCATCTAAGCAATATCCCGTCCATTGAGTCGCTCTTGGACTCACTTCAGCATGATCCGGAGCCGATTCACTGCATCGGTATCGGTCAGGCGGAGCGGGCCTATGTGACTGCGCGCCTGGTCAGGGCGATTCAAAAAACCATGATTGTGGTGTTGCCCTCACTCAAGGCCTGTGAAGAATTTTGTGATAACCTGCGCTTTTTTTCAGATACACATATGCCTGAAACCGTGCTCTTCCCGCCGTATAATATTTTACCGTTCAAGCGGACATCTTATAACAGCGCCACTGCCGCGCAGCGGATTCATGCGCTGTATGGACTGGGGGAGGGGAATGTCCCCAAAATCGTTGTGACGCCGGTGGAAACCCTTCTCCAGCGATTAATCCCCAGAAAGATGCTGGGGGATTATGCCGAGCTGATCATGTGCGGCGAAGACATCGACCGGGATGATCTGGTCGCAAAACTCCATTCCGGCGGGTATACCCATGTGACGCTTGTGGAAGACTACGGTGAATATTCGGTGAGGGGAGGCATTATTGATATCTTTTCGCCCATGTATCCGGAGCCTCTGAGGATTGAACTCGCCGGCGATACGGTTGATTCCATCCGGTTTTTTTCATCCGCCACCCAGCGCACCACCGGAAACCTTTCTGAGGCAGTCATCCTTCCGGCCAGAGAGGCGGTTCTGGAAAAATCCCGGATCGGCGACGCCGTTCTTCATATTCGTCAGATGGTTGGTGAAAATGGACTTTCCCAAAAACATGCCGATGAGTTTATCGATCGTATCAGAAGAGAAGGGGTTTTCCCCGGCATTGAAAGCCTGTTGCCTCTGGTGTATTCGTCTCTGGATACATTTTTTGATTATGCGCCCCAGGGCGCTCTCTGGATTCAGGCGGACCCTGGAGAGGTCGAAAAAGCCGCCCTGTTTGCAGAAGATCAGGCAATCAAAAATTATGTCACGGCATCCCAGGATGACCGGCTGTGCGTGGACCCTGAGACGATTTACCTGAAATGGTCGGCGGCGAAAATGGAACTTGCGCGGCATCTTCAATTGACATTCCGGTTGCTGCTGCCCGTAACGAAAGAAAATGAAAAGCCCCCGGTACAGATATTCTTTTCATCCCAGGACAATACGGAAATCGCCGCCGATCTCTTGAATGAGAAAAAAGACGATCATATCCTGATGCCCCTTGCGCAATGGATTAGGGAAAATATGGCGAACGGCTGTTCTGTTCTCCTGGTGTGTAACTCCGAATCGCAGATAGAGAGGCTCCAGTCGCTTTTGACGCCTTATGGCATCGCCCCACGGCTGGTCCAGAAACCTTTTCAGAAAATACAAGCGAAAAAGTCCGGGATATATATTTGTCAGGGCTCGCTGTCCGCCGGTTTTGTGTGGCAGGATGAGGCCCTGGCCATTATTACCGACAGGGAAATTTTCGGCGCCCGGCAAAAACGCCGCAGGGCGCAGAAAGCCAAGGGAGGCGTGAAGACCGAACTCCTTGTTTTCGGCGATCTGGTCATTGATGATCTTGTGGTGCATGTGGAGCATGGCATCGGCATTTACAAAGGGCTTGAAAAATTAACCATTGACGGTATCACCAATGATTTTCTGCTGCTTGTTTATAAAGACGGCGACCGGTTGTATATACCCGTGGACCGTCTGGATATGGTTCAGAAATATATGGGTGTGGATGGCGTGCAACCGGTTATCGATAAAATGGGCGGAAAATCCTGGCAGCGGATTCGGGAAAAAGCCCAGAAATCCGTTGAAAAAATCGCGGGCGAATTGCTGGATCTGTATGCATCCAGAAAGGTCATTCAGGGGCATGCGTTTAGTCCGCCGGACCATTATTACCAGGATTTTGAAGCTGCGTTCCCTTACGAAGAAACACCGGACCAACTGAAGGCCATTGATGATGTGCTGAATGACATGGAGTCGGCATTCCCCATGGATCGGCTGATTTGCGGAGATGTGGGCTACGGGAAAACGGAAATTGCGCTGCGGGCGGCGTTTAAAACTGTCAATGACGGCAAGCAGGCGGCTATACTGGTGCCCACCACCCTGCTTGCGGAGCAGCATTTCAAGACATTCACCGAACGCTTTGAACGGTATCCGGTCCATATCGCCTGCATGAGCCGGTTCCGGTCGAACGCGGAGCAGAAAGACATTTTGACCCGGCTGCAGGAAGGCAAAATCGATATTGTCATCGGCACCCATCGTCTGATCCAGAAAGACATTAAATTCAAGGACCTGGGTCTGACGGTCATTGATGAAGAGCAGCGGTTTGGGGTCAAGCACAAGGAGAAATTAAAAAAAATGAGACAGGATGTGGATGTGCTGTCGTTGTCTGCAACGCCGATTCCCCGGACACTTCATATGTCCCTTATGGGCGTCAGAGATATCAGCGTGATTCAAACCCCGCCGGAGCAGCGTCAGGCCATCATTTCCTATATATCTGAATTTGATCCGGCGATCATCATTGAAGCCATTCGCAAGGAGATGGATCGCAAGGGGCAGATATTTTTTGTCCACAACAATATCAATACCATATGGAATATCGCCAAATATTTGAAAGAACTGGTTCCGGAAGTCCGCCTGGCCGTGGCCCATGGCCGTCTCGGCGAGGAGGAACTGGAAAACGCCATGTTCCAGTTTTTGAACCGGGAAATAGACATGCTGGTCAGCACCACGATTGTGGAGTCCGGCCTGGACATACCCAACGCCAATACCATCATCCTCAATCGGGCGGAACGCTATGGCCTGGCCCAGATCTACCAGTTGCGCGGCAGGGTAGGGCGTTCAAGCGAACAGGCCTATGCCTATCTGCTGATATCAAAAGAGGCGGCCTTGACCCGGGATGCGGAAAAACGCCTGAAGGTCTTGATGGAGCACACAGGTTTGGGCGCGGGGTTTCAAATCGCCATGAATGATCTCAAGATCAGGGGCGGAGGTGCGGCTTTAGGCGTCTCCCAGTCCGGTCATATTGCGGCCGTTGGGTATGACATGTTTTTACAGCTCATGGAGGACGCCATCGCCCGTTTAAAAGGCGAGCCGGTGGTTGAAAGGCTGGAGCCGGAAATTAATGTGCCTATGTCGGTTTTTATTCCGGAATCCTATATTAATGATATTGATCAGCGGCTGATGGCCTACCGGCGGCTTGCAAAAATGACGGAACTCGGAGATGTGTCCGATTTCAAAGCGGAATTGATCGATCGGTACGGCCGGATGCCCCAGGAAGCGGGCAACCTGCTTTTAAAAATCATGCTGAAAATTTTATCCATCAAGGCCGGGGTGAAACGTCTGGATTTAAACCACCAGTTTTTATTTCTCTGGTTTTCAGAATTGCATCAAAAGCGGCCTTTTGCGCTTTTGGAGATGGTGGATAAAAACCCGGAACACTATGCTTTTCTGCCGGACAATGGGTTAAAGGTGATTCACAAAAGCAACAGCATCGGGAGCATGATCGGCCACACCAAAAATATCTTGATGGAAATTTACGGATATGTTAATGGTGAGACCTTTTAAAATATGAATGAAAATAATGAGTTATTTAATAACGGCGTACTTAAGACGACCCATGGGATAATCTTTCGATGAAAATGAATTCCTTTTTTGCTGATATAATGAAAAAGCAGGCTGTTTACTGGTTGACGGGCATCGCGCTGCTCCTTGGGCCCGGTTCCAGTCATCCGGTTTTGGGCGCCGAGGTGCTGGACCGTATCGTCGCTGTGGTCAATGACGATATTATCCGGCTTGCGGAACTCAATAAAGCCGTGGCGCCTCTTGAAGAGCAGATCCGTTCAAAAGGGCTGGCTCCGGAAAAGGCGCAGGAAGAAATTTTTAAACTCCGACAGGAAATGTTAAACAGTCTGATTGACGACAAGCTGGCGGATCAGGAAATTAAAACCGCCGGTATCGTTGTCGATGAACAGGAAATCGACAAGGCCATTGAACAGGTAAAGAAGGCGAATTATTATTCGGATGAAGAACTACGCAGTGCGTTGACGGCCAGTGGAATCAGCATGAGTGATTACCGCAAGGAGATCAAAAAACAGATGCAGCGGAATCAACTGGTGAACCAGAAGATTAAATCCCAAATTATCATTACGGAATCCGATGTGACGGCATATTATAACGCGCATCCGGAGACCTACGCGTCCCAAAAAAAATATAAGATCCGAAATATCATGATGTCCGTGGATCCGGGTATGGACGCGACGGCAAAGCAGGCCGTTCGTGCGAAAATGGAAAAAGTTGATCAGGAACTGTCCGCCGGCGCGCCATTTGAAAAAATGGCAAGAGCGCATTCCGAAGCGGTGAATGCCGCTGATGGGGGCAAACTGGGGCTGTTCGCGCCGGATGAACTGGCTGAAAATATCAGGGCGGCCGTGGTCCCCCTGAAACCCGGAGCCTTTTCGCCGATTGTGGAAACCGATCAGGGATTTCAGATTTTTTATGTCGAAGACATTCAGGAATCCAAAGGAAAAGAATTAAGCAGCGTGGCGGATGACATCAGGCAAAAGCTTTATGAGGATGCGGTCAATAAAAAATTCCAGTCATGGATCAAAACGCTCCGGGAAGACGCGCATATTAAAATTATTCAATAACTTTGAACCGTTTTTAAGCGATCCGGGATAACCATCGGGATTATTCGCAGGGTCAGGAAGTGAACAGTGAACGACCATATGATTATGAATCCGGATCCCCGTGACGTGCCGTTTGGCCGGTACCTGAAAGCCATCCGGGAGCAGCAGGGGATCTCGCTGGAAGAAGTCGCTTATGAAACCCAGATCAGCATGCGAAAATTAATTCTGATCGAGGATGAAGATCATGATCAACTGCCGGAGGCTGACCAGGTGAAATCCCTTCTCCGGACATACGCCGAATGGATCGGCGTTGATGAAGATGATATCGTTGACCGATATGAAATCAACCGTTCTTTTTATTATCAAACCGAAAACACGGATGATGGCGGGGGCCGGAAACGCGATAAACGGTTTTTTTTGCGTTTATCTCTGGCGCTTGTCTTGGTGATCGCCCTTACCGCGATATCCGCCTATATCGTTTATGATTACCGGACGCATTCCCCAAAATCCGCGAATAACGCGCCGGCAATACCCGAGAGCGTCGTCAGGAATAAATCCGCCGGTAACGCAAAACCGTCGCGGGGAGAATCCGCCCCTGCTGAAAAAGCCGCGGCGCCTGCATCCGCCAAACTGTTTCTGAAAGTGGACGCCATTGCGGAAACGATGATTAAAATAGGGGTGGATGACGCGGATCTAGTCGCCTATCTGCTGAACCCGAAGGACCATATTGAGCTGGAAGCCTCCACGCGGTTTCGTATGGAGGTGAGCAATCCGGGCGGCGTGAAAGTGCTGTTAAATGATAAACCGGTAGCCATTAACGGAAAAGATGGTGAAATCGTAACCCTTGAGCTGACCCAGCCAAAATAGGGGGCCGAAAATTCATGCTGAATGTTTCATGTGCGATTTTCCCACCCAGGCCATCCTTTTGCGCCGGACTTCCTATGGTGATTATGATCTGATCGTGACCTTGCTGACCCTTTCCGGCGGCAAGCGGACAGTAATCGCCAAAAACGCCAAAAAAAGTCGAAAACGGTTTGCCGGTGTGCTGGAGCCGTTTTCTTTATTGCAGGTTTCATGCACCGGCCCCAGGGGCGGCGGAATGGCGGTGCTGCAGGAAGCGTCGCTGGAAAATCCCTGCGCGGGCATTCGCGGTGATATTATGAAAACCGCCTACGCCAGCTACTGGGCCGAGATGATTCATGCCTGGATGGAAGAGGGCAAGGAACAACCCCGGATTTATTATCTGCTTCGGGATTTTCTCCAGTTTCTGGAATCCGGGGCCACAGCCAATGAAGCGCTCAGCATTATTTTTCATCTCCGGTTTTTAAGCTTTTCAGGCCTTGCGCCCAATCTTTCCCGGTGTGGCGGGTGCCATGCGGCAATGGATCAGATGCCTGGTTCAAGATTTTTTTTTGAACTTGCAAAGGGCGGGATACTGTGCGAAGGATGTTCGGCAAACACGCCATCCCGGATAAGCCTTTCCAGGGGCACGATCAAACAGCTCCTGTGGATTCAGAGCAACGACTGGCGCACCTCGGGCAAGCTGAAATTGAATCAGGCCGCATTATATGAAGGTTTGCGGTCGCTGGAGAAATTTGTGGCGTTCCATCTTGGCAAAGAACCCAAGAGCCTGAAATTTTTGCAGGATTTGCGGAATTCGGCACGGCTGGAGGCCCAACGCCAGCAGCATCTCGGAAATATTGAAAATGACGGATCAACATCGGACCACTAATGAAATAAACCGGCGGTTGCATCAAATTCTAGAGACCGAATCCATCTCGGCATCCGCGCCCTGCCGCATTGATATGGGCGGAACGCTGGATATCAGCAGTTTTTACTATCCCCTGTCGCATATCAATCCCTGTACCTTCAATATCAGTATGTCTCTGCGGACACGGGTGCGTATTTCAGCGTTTCAAAAAGGGTGGATCAAAATATCCTCCAAAGGTTTTGAAAGCGCAAAATATCCGCTGGATCAAGTGCCGTTTCGCCATCCCATGGGACTCATATTCGCCGTCGCCGCTTATTTCCAGATGGACGGAATTCATATCCAGATCGAATCCGCCTCTCCGCCGCGAAGCGCTTTGGGGGGATCCTCAGTGGCGGCTGTGGCCCTGATCGCCGCCTTTAATCAATTGCTTGAAAAACTGGGAAGGCCCGCCATTCCCCTTGACCGCATCGCCCTTCTGGCTCACGGCATTGAAGAGAGCGTGGCAGGGGTGCCCTGCGGTCTTCAGGATCAGCTTGCCGCTGTTTACGGCGGCGTGAATGCCTGGTTCTGGAAAGGAGCCGGGGCGGCGCTGCCTTATGTACGCCAGCCGCTTTCCGGTTCCGGGATATGCGCCAATTTGTCCCGGCATCTGCTGGTAGCGTATTGCGGTATGCCTCATGAGTCCAAAAATATCAACGGCATATGGGTGAACCGGTTTATCGCAGGCGAAACCCGGAATTATTGGACTGACATCGCCCAGTGCACCCGTGCGTTTGTTGAGGCGTTTTCCACTTCCGATATCTCCGCTGCCGTGGCCCAGTTGAATCGTGAAACAGAGATTCGTGTTGACATGACCCCGGACGTGCTGGATGAAACCGGAACACAACTGATCCATGCAGCCCGTGACCATTTGTGCGGCGCACGGTTTACCGGTGCGGGCGGGGGAGGGTGTGTATGGGCTTTTGGCGAGATGGATGGAATCGCCAAATTAAAGCCAGCATGGGA
>DAIEHU010000122.1 GCA_027353395.1 Desulfobacteraceae bacterium | reverse complement strand
GTCTTTGACGCCGTGGATAAATTCATCCCCTTTTCAAGGGCTGCAAGCACCCTCTGGTCCCCGGATTCCACTCCCAGTTTCAGCATCACGCAACCCGACTTTTTAAGCCCCCGCACAAAATCCATGTCCGTTAAATGCTCCATGATCCGGACAAATCCATACCAGGGAAGGCCTGGCGGATTCGAAATCAGGGATTTCAGAAATTTCGGCGACAGGGCATTGTCCAGAAAATGGATGAGGCCAGACCGGCGCTGGCCCGTCAGTCGATCCAGTTCGCCCGATAACTCCGGAAGACGTTGTGGCTTATATGCGCTGCCCTCGGCCCGTTCCGGGCAGAACCGGCATTTGCGCCAGTAGCAACCGCGTGCCGTGATGAACGGAATTACCGGGACGGGAGACAGGTATTGACTCACGGGGAACCCTGAATAATCATAAATCGCGCCCGGCGGCCGGGCTTCAATATCCACGCCGCACATGGCGAGCAATGGCGATTCTCCGGGCCCGCTTACCAGATCATCGACCAATCCGCTGAAGGGATTGCCGATCCCCGGAATCTGCATCCAGGACGTGACCAGCCCCCCGCCCATCACGATCCGTATACCCGGGAATCGCTTCCGGACAAACCCGGCCATGGCGAATGCGCACAGGGCCTGGCTCATAAAATTAACGGAAAATCCAACAATATCAGGAATTTTAACTAAAAACAGATCGGCAAGCCGCCGCTTAAAGCTGAAAAAAAACGGATTTTCTTCAAACTGTTCGGCAGCCCGGAGCAGATCCGGGCTGCGTACTGGCGAAAGATCCGGAGAACTATAATTGGACAGAGAAATATTGACGTTTGATGTCTGACCTGCGATATGCAGCACCCGATTGACGTCCATCACCGCCCGTTTGTATCGGTCCCGGTTCTCATACAGGGCCGGGGACCGCAATGCCGCAAGATTGGCCTGTATGCTGCCGACAGCCCTCCGGGACCAGGTGCCGGATGCAATGACAGGCGCATGCAGAAGACCAAACATGCACTCCAAATTGAAATCCGCAACCCGGCAGTCCACCCCGGCGGCTGCCAGCGCACCCGAAAGCAGGGCAAGGCCCGCTGGCGATTCACAGGGCTTGGACACCGGAGGATGAATCAGAAGGATAGATTTTCTGGTACTCATGACCGTTTTGCAATTCCCTGTAATTCCAATTCCAAATCAAAGATGATATCAAGGCGGTGAGGATTAAGGCGACGGAGGCATACAGTTATTACGTTGAGGAGCCGAAGACGAGCCAACGAAGATAGCGCTATGATTTGGGGTTGGAATAATAATATGGATGAAGCTACCACCCCTTAACCCGTATATCTAAAATTCAACAAATTTGAACATCGGGTGAAGAAAAGAAAAAGGCCGGAAGCGGTATTGAGATACGCAGCTACCGGCTTGTTTTTGCGTAAAAACAGGCGCTCGCCGCTTTTTGCAGGAAGCGGGGCGGCCTGAACCCAATGGGGTCGCATATGAAATGCGCCCTCTGCGTTTTTTATCTTAAGACATTTTTCGCCAACCGGATCATGCTTTCCGCCCATTGGGGCGTTCCCGATGCATGAATATGAGTATAGGCGGCCAGAACATTTTTATAACAGACACCATCTCTCATATTGAGCATCCCCCTTCCCTTTTCCATAGCAAAGACCGTTTCAGACGATCCCCCCGAAAATGAAAGCACCTTGGAATAATGGAATTCATGTCCTTTTAAAATCGTGCCGATCTCATAGAATGGATTGTTCCTGTCAACCCTTGCGATGGTATACCCATGGCCTTGGGGTTTTTTGGAAAATCCAAAGGTAACCGGCAGCACACCGGTCATGGGGTAAGTCTGATCCAGCACCAGCGACTCGCCCAGATACATCAATCCGCCGCATTCCGCATAAATCGGCAGGCCATTTTCCGCGGCCGCTTGAAGCGCTTTTCTGAAGCCGGTATTCCGGGATAACCCCTGCGCATGGGTTTCCGGAAATCCGCCGCCGATATATAAGGCGTCAATTTCCGGCAACGCCGGGGCGGTCAGAGGGCTTATGGTGACAATTTCCGCACCCGCTGAAACCAGGGCCTGAAGATTGTCCGGGTAATAAAACTGGAATGCGGAATCCTGGACCACGCCGATTTTAGGCCGGCGATGGCAATGGCGCCCCGGTGAAGATGAAGACTGGCGGCCCCCTTGTTTTTTATCTCCATCCGTTATCAGACTGGGGCCTGGCGCCTGAATCCCGCAGGCTGAAGGCTTGTTTCGGGCCGCCTCCGCAATGTTTAGAACCGCGGCAAGGTCCACATGATCGGCCACTGCCTTTGCGGCTGCACTGATGGACTCACTCACCCATAAATGTTCCGGCGCTGGAATGAGCCCCATATGGCGTTCGGGAAAATCGCTGTCTTTTAATTTCGGCACAGCGCCGATCACCGGGACATGGCAATGTTTTTCAATGCTTTGCCGAAGAATCGATTCATGGCGTGCGCCGGCGACCCGGTTTAAAATCACCCCCGCTATATGGACCTCGGGATCAAAATGAAGACACCCCAGCACAACTGCGGCCATGGTCCGGGTGCTTTTGGTGCAATCCAGACAAAGAATAACAGGGGTATTCAAAAGTTTGGCAAGGGATGCGGTGCTGGTGGATCCGTCTGCGTCAAGACCATCATACAGCCCGCGATTGCCTTCAATCACAGCGATATGATTGCCGGGTGGAGAAAAAAACGACGAATGGGAAAAAAAAGACTGGCAGACGATGCTTTCATCCGCCATGAAGGTATCCAGATTATAACAGGGCTGGCCAGCCGCCATGGCCAGCCAGCCTGCATCAATATAATCAGGACCTTTCTTGAAAGGAAGAACAGTTTTTCCTGAATTGCGCAAAGCAGCGATAATCCCGATGGAAATTACCGTTTTCCCGGACCCTCCCCGCAAGGCGGCAATGAGTATCCGGGGAATCTCAATACGGACATCCGGCATTGTGCAAACAGCTTATTCTAAAAAGGAAACTGAAAAAAACGAAAATGCGAAGAATTAATCTTCATGTTCCGCAGCCGCCTGTTTTCCAGCGCCCTTGAGCCCGTACATGGTGGTGCTGCCGCTGGACCAGTACTCCAGAACCTCGTCTTCAACCAGCTTATTAACAAGTTTTTTGGCATCTCTGGGTTTCAGTTCAAGTATCTCGCTCAAGTCATTAAAATAAAATTTCGACTTGGTTTTTGCTTTCTTTGTCAATGCATCAACTATTTTTTCTTTTGCCTCTGCTAATTCCATAGACCTATCCTTTTTTTTAAAAGGTCAGTGCGGGAGCACTCAAACAAGAGTACTCCCGCATAAGGTAACAACAATTTTAAAACTTGAAGTTCGTGGTCTGGCGCCATGTATAATAGGCCGGATCACGGAAGTCATCGATCAGGTGATGGGTGAATTCCAGACCGGTTTTGCCAAAGAACCGTTCCCATCCGATACGTTCTGCCCATTCACCCAGCCGCTCGTATTTGCGGGCGTCTTTGGCATAGGCTTCAACGATATTCCGGATCTGAGCAGTCATGGTGGGCCATCTCGGGGTCTCGTTGGGAATATAGGCGACCACGACCTTGGAGAATTTAGGCGCGGAAATCCGGTTGGAAACCTTGCCGCCGACCATCAGAACGATACCGTCGCCTTCTTTGTCGGCAAGCGGCAGAGACGGGCACATGGTGTAGCAGTTACCGCAGAACATGCAGCGATTTTTGTTCACTTCGATACTGTTTACCGTGCCGCCGTCAAGATCGATTTTTTTCGGCTTCAACGCCGCTGTGGGACATGCCGCAATCGCCAGGGGCACTTCACACATTTTGTCCAGATAGGCATGATCGACCATGGGCGGTTTGCGGTGGAAACCCAAAATGGCGATATCCGAGCAGTGCACGGCGCCGCACATATTCAAGCAGCATGCCATCGAAATGCGGAGATGCGCTGGCATCCGCATGGTCTGGAAATCCGTAAACAATTCATCCAAAGTCGCTTTTACTGTTCCGGAGGCATCTGTTGCCGGTGTATGGCAATGAACCCAACCCTGGGTGTGAACGATGTTGGTAATGCCTGCGCCGGTGCCGCCGACCGGGAACTTGAAACTGCCGCCGTCAAACTTGCGACTTTCCAGATCCTTGATCAACGGGTCAATTTTGGCCTTGTTGTCAACCATGAACTCAATGTTGTTGCGTGTGGTGAAGCGCAGATGACCGTCACAGTGCTTATCAGCGATTTCACATATTTCACGGATATGGGTAACACTCATCAACCGGGCGCCGCCGCACCTAACTGTATACACTTCATCTCCGGATTCCGCCACATGAACCAAAACGCCTGGCTTTAAAATTTCATGGTACAGCCATTTACCTTTGTTCTTCTTGATGACTTCCGGATAAAATTCTTCAAAATGCCTTGGCCCGATGTCCGTAATACGGTTTTCCATGGGCTTGTCTGGATTGTAGCCAGATGAAATAAATGCCATTTTTTGCCCCCTTCCTATCGTAGATGGTGTTTTCTGAATTCGTTAACGTCACGTTCCCAGCCGCCTTCAACTTCTTCTTCTTTCCAGAAGATGTAGGGGTTGGTCCTGGGCTCCTGGACATGCTGGGGCACCGGTGTAATATTGGTGGCTTCGAGCAATTTCTGGAAACCCTGACGTTTAATCAGTTCACCAAGCCGTTCACGGTTTTTGCCTTCTTCCATCCACCAATCCCAAATGGCTTCGATGACTTCCTTGATTTCCGCATAACCGTTCTCTTTGTCCACTTTCACAAAGGGAACCAGCAAGGAACCCATCTGAGCGCCATCAAGAATCGGGGCTTTTGCGCCAACGAGAATAGACAGGCCTTTTTCCTTGCCTGGTTTTAAAGCGCGCGGCATGACCTTGATGCAGTGCATGCAGCGGGTGCATTCCCGGTTATCAATGGTCAATTTGCCGTTTTCATACTTCATGCATTCAGTGGGGCAAAGGCCAATTACTTCTTTTTGAATGTCAAATGGACCCCAGTCCCGGCCCGCATGGGCGCCGGCGTTGGGTTTGAATTCACCCTTCACATAGCCCTGGACCGCATCCTGATCAATACGGATATCGTCTTTCCAGGTTCCGATAAAAGACATGTCGGAACGGGCGATGGAGGCCACGCAGCAGTTCGGGCAGCCGTCAAATTTAAATTTAAATTTGTATGGAAACGCCGGACGATGCAGTTCGTCTTGGTATTCATTGGTCAGCGTATGGCACAGATCCTGGGTGTCGTAGCAGGCAAATTCGCAACGCGCCTGGCCGATACAGTCCGCCGGGGTCCGGAGATTGGAACCAGAGCCGCCCAGATCCTGATTCATATTATGGGTCAGTTCATAAAAAAATTCTTCGATCTGCGGGGTTGTCGTGCCCAGTAGAATAATATCACCGGTGGCGCCATGCATATTGGTAAGCCCGCTGCCGCGGAGTTCCCACAGGTCGCACAGTTGCCTCAGGTATTCGGTGGTATAAAATTTTCCGGACGGCTGAGCAACGCGAATGGTATGAAAATGCGCGACCCCCGGGAACATTGTCGGTTGATCGCAATAACGGCCGATAACGCCGCCGCCGTAACCGAATACGCCCACGATTCCGCCGTGCTTCCAGTGGGTTGTTCCGTCTTTGTACGAAAGCTCAAGAACGCCCAGCAGGTCTTCCACCACATCCTGAGGTATCTGGTACTCAACCTTCTTCTCATTTTTTGCCCTTGCGGCAGCTTCCTGCTTCAAGTCTGAAACAAAGCTCGGCCATGGACCGCTTTCAAGCTGGTCCAGCAAAGGGGTTTCGTGTTTTGCCATCGTTACCTCCCTTTTCTTTTAAAAATTTTAACCATTGTTTTTTTGGCGCATTAAACGCTAATGACGCTCAGAAACGAACACTTTTTTATATATTTTATTAATTAAAGGTCGGATAATACGGCCCCACACAGTCCATGCCAATAAAAAAGGTGTCCGGCATGAAGGATGATAAAATAACAGGAACCCATTCCCTAAAATGTATCGCCCCCCGCTATTTTCTATGCTGATCAATTTCCGCGAGTATCTCCGGCGCAACCTCGTATCCCAGTGACTTGGCCTTGTCACAATGCATTACAGCCAGATCATATTCTTGTTTTTCCAGATAATTAATGGCCAAATTGTTGTGGGCAATGGCAAAATCAGGGTCCACGGCAAGCGCCTTTAAATTCGTTTCAATGCTTTTATCAATTAAGCCTTTAAACATGTATGCATTGGCCAGGGTGGTGTATGCCTGAACAAACATATTGTTAAAATTAACTGCTTTTTCAAGTGCTTGTATTGCTTTATCAACATTGCCCTTTTGAAATTCCACAAATCCGATATTGCCATACCCTTCGGCGAATCTCGGCCGGGCGTTCACTCCCCCCTGATTATAAGCCAGGCATCCGTCCAAATCACCCCGCTGAAGACAGATTCCTCCCAGTTGCACATACGCTTCCGCCAGACCCGGGCTACAGCGTATAGCCTCTTTAAATTCTTTTTCCGCTTCATCCAGTTGCCGCAAACTGAGCAACCCGGTCGCCAGATTATAGTGGGACATGCCGCAATCCGCATTTCCCTGCAGAGCCAGCCGCTGTTCGGCGATAAATTCTTCCACTTTTTTTGCATCAGCCATAATATCAATTCCTTACATAATATTTAATCCGTTAATCAAGCCTGTGCCGAAATCAGCCGCCATCGGCTTAAATGGGTTTAAATTAAGAAGCCGCCCCATTTATTGTCAAGGAAAAACCGGAAATCTCTTGCCGGTCTATTTTTATGAAGCAGACGTTTCCGTTTAAAATCGGCATCGGGGACGCGCGTCCGCCGTTTTTTCCTTGGCTTTTGTGTTGACAACTTTTTATAAATTCTAATAATTATACCTCAAACACATCTATCGGATAGGCAACCAAACAGGAGGTCTTATGCGCGCTGGAAGTTATACAGCCATCATCACACCCTTTACACAAACGGCGGTCGACTACGACGGTCTTGCGCAACTCATTGATTTTCAGATCAAAAACGGCATCACCGGCATTCTCGCCGTAGGCACCACCGGCGAAAGCCCGACCCTGACCTGGGACGAGCATCACCGGGTGATTCAGGAAGTGGCTGAAAACTCAAAAAATCACTGCCTGTGCATTGCGGGAACCGGCAGCAACAATACGGATGAGGCCCTTGCCGCCACCGGACAGGCGATCGGGGCGGGCGTTGACGCTGTTCTTCTGGTGGACCCATACTATAATGGTCCGAGTTCCCTTGAAATTCGAAAAGAATATGTGGAACCCGTGGCAAAGGCATTTCCATCCATCGATATCATCCCCTATGTGATTCCCGGCCGCACCGGAGCGCAGTTGCTGCCGGAAGACCTGGCGATGCTTGCCGGGATCTGCCCGAATGTCAGAACCGTCAAGGAAGCCACGGGAAACCTGGAAAACATGTCGGCCCGCCCTGGTATGACGGACTGATTTATGAAACGATCCGCGCAGCAGCCGATTTTCTGGCTGATGAATACGATGCGGAAATGGATGCCCGGATCGACGGCTACATTGCCCGTTTCCGCGCCGCCCAGGACGCCGATCCGGATGGCTGGCTGAACACCTA
>DAIEHU010000121.1 GCA_027353395.1 Desulfobacteraceae bacterium | reverse complement strand
CGGACCCGGCAGGGGTTTTGCATCCGAGATATCGCAAATATTGACAATGGTTTTGGCGTATTTGAGATCATTCAGGGAAGGCTTCGCCAGATCGGCAAATTCATTGTCAACCACCAGCACCTTTGCTTCCGAATGATTGAGAATATAGCGGATTTCCCCGGCGGACAGCCGGATATTGACGCTCACCAAGGCCGCACCGATCATGGGCACGGCAAAATGGGCTTCGATCATGGGAGGTGTGTTGGGGCAAATAAACGCCACCTTGTCCCCGCTCGCCACGCCTGCATTTTTCAAGGCGCTGGCAAGCTGGTAGACGCGGCTCAAAAACTGTTGATAGGTATAACGGGTATCACCATGAATTATCGCGGTTTTGTCCGGATAGATGGCGGCGCTCCGGACCAAAAAATGGACCGGGGTCAGAATATCAAAGTTGACTGTTTTTTGTTGCATGTTAGTTCTCCCGTGCATGAATTGTTTAATTTCTGATGGTATCATCCGTAGACTGATTCTTGTTTATCAAAATCCATGCCATATTTTAATATAATGATAACATGCTGAAATACCAAAAAATATAAAAATTGGTGGCAAAGAAATAAAAAAAGCGGGGCGGTCATGAGACAAAACCGCCCCGCCAAAGGGGGAAATTCAGGATATAATAATTTGAAATTATACATAAAATTATTTATTGGGAACGATCATTCTCAATAAATGCATGATCAATCCCCAATTTTTTCATTTTTTTGAACAAGGTCCGGCGGTGAATCCCGAGACTTTCCGCAGCCCTCCCCCGATGCCACTGATGCCGCGAAAGTGCGCGGAGTATTTCCCGGCGCTCATAATTCTCCACTCGCTCCGGAAGGGGCGTTTTTGCGTCATCATTTCTGAATGCGGCATCGGCGTCCATCTGGCGGACCTGATCCGGCATCCGCCTCACCGGTTTCCATTCATCCGTCAGGGGATTCGGCACTTCAAACCGGCCGAGCGTGACGTACCGGTGCAGCACGTTCTGAAGCTCCCGAACATTGCCCGGCCAGTTATAGGCCAAGGCCGCATCCAGCATTTTGCCGGTGACCGGGGGCACAGGGCCGCGTATGGCATATAGTTGCAGAAACTTCTCGATCAAAAGGGGAATATCCTCCTTGCGCTCCCGCAACGGCGGCAGGTGAATCGGAATCACATGAATGCGGTAGTAAAAATCCTCCCGCATATCACCCTCCCGGACCCGCTCCGTCAGATCCCGGTTGGTGGCTCCGATGATCCGGACATCCGGATGGTGCATCCGGTCGCCGCCCACAGGGCGGAAGCCCATGCCTTCGATCACCCGCAGGAGCTTGACTTGCATGGCAAGCCCGAGTTCTCCGATTTCATCCAGAAACAGGGTGCCGCCGTCCGCTTGATCCAGCAGCCCGGACTTGTCGTAATCCGCGCCGGTGAACGCGCCTTTTTGGTGACCGAAAAATTCGCTTTCCAGAAGATTTCCCGGAACCGCTCCGCAATTGACTGTCACAAATGCAGCGGTTTTCCGATCGCTCATGTCATGGATGGCCCGGGCCGCCAGCTCCTTGCCGGTTCCCGATTCGCCGTACACAATGGCGTTTGCGTCCGTGGCGGCGGCGTTTAATATCATTTCATAAACCTGCTGCATGGCCGGGCTCTTGCCGATAATCGGGCCAAAGCGGAACCGGTCCCGGAGACCGGACTTTAATCGTATATTTTCCCGGCTCAGGGAATCCCCCTGCTCCTCTAAAAATTTCTGGGCCTGTTTGCGCTCGGTGATGTCCATGAATGAAGCGATGCTCTGGCGGCCGTCGGGCAGCATTCCCACTTTTATGAGAATATCCCGGATTTCACCGGTCCGAGTGATGATCCGGCAATCATATTCCGCCGGGACCGGTTTTCCGGGAATCCGCCTGGCGTAATGATAGCGCGACATCATTTCCAGGTCTTCGGGGGCCACCACCTCGGACCATTTCATGCGCCCCTCGATTTCATGCTTGGCGTAACCGGTGAGCTTTTCAAATTCCGCATTGGACATCACAATGGTCATGTCCGGTTCGACGATGATAGACGCAGCCCCCGATTTTTCAAACACGCTGCGGTACAATTCCTCGCTGACTTTATCTGGCATAAACCCCCCATCCGGTAAAAAATAAAGTATTCTGGCGTGTTATATTTCCGGGTGATGAAACTATTTTGGTGAAAATTTATCAAGTTTCAGGTCCGGCATCAATTTTTATTTGGGTAATCACCTGGCTTATATATGGAACGCCTGTCGATAAAATCGCTTGTATGAAACCCATAACCGGATTAAATTATAACCCTGCCGGTAGTCCGGATGGCTCCGACCCAACGATACAACCTTTTGAAACATAAGGCGACCCATGAAAAAAACGAAAATCATCGCCACCATATCCAATAAACAGTGCGATATTCCGCTGCTGACTCAGATGTATCAGGCCGGGGTCAATGTGGTGAGGCTCAATACCGCCCATCAGACGACGGATGAAGCCCTTCAGGTGATCGAAAATGTTCGGGCGGTTTCCGATCGTATCGCATTGATGATCGACACCAAGGGCCCTGAGATCCGCACGACCTTTTCCGCGGAAGACATACCCGTGAAAACCGGCGACAGAATCACGGTCAGAGGGGATAAAAACCAGACCACCAGTGCGGCCTGCGTGTATGTCAATTATGACCAGTTTGTGGACGACATGTCCATCGGCGGCCGAATATTAATTGATGATGGGGATATTGAGCTGGAAGTGGTGGAGAAAAGCAGCCAATCACTGATCTGTGAAGTCAAAAATGACGGATTTATCCGGGGCCGGAAAAGCGTGAACCTGCCTGCCGTTAAAATTAAAAATCTGCCGTCTTTGAGTGAAAAAGACCGGTTGTTCATTCAATTCGCCATTGAACATAACATTGATTTCATTGCCCATTCCTTTGTCCGGCGGAAAGAAGATATTCTCGCCATCCAGGAAATTCTGGATGCAAAAAAAAGCCCCATCAAAATCATCGCCAAAATCGAAAACCAGGAAGGTGTTGATAATATAGATGAAATTCTGGATCACGCCTATGGGGTCATGGTCGCCAGGGGGGATCTGGCGGTGGAGATTCCGGCGGAACGCATTCCGATTATTCAGAAAAAACTCGTCCGAAAATGCATTGAAAGGCGCAAACCCGTCATCATTGCCACCCAGATGCTCCAATCCATGATTTACTCCCCGCGGCCCACCCGGGCCGAGGTATCGGATGTGGCCAACGCCTGCCTGGACCATACGGACGCCATCATGCTCTCCGGTGAAACCGCCAACGGGAAATATCCCCTGGAAGCCGTGAAAATGATGGCCAAAATCGCCCAGGAAGTGGAATCCAGCCTCAGCACCTTTATCGACACCACTTATGAAACCGCCAATGATGTTACCAGTTATCTGGCCAAAGCCGCTGTCAAAGCATCTCTGCGCCTTAACACGAAAGGATTGATCGCCGACACCATCAGCGGGAAAACCATCCGGAGTCTGGCCGCCTACCGTGGGGAAAACCGGATTTACGCTTTTTGCTACAACAAGCGGGTCATGCGGGAGCTGGCCCTGTCTTTCGGCGTCCGCGCCCATTACATGAAGGCCGATCTCTCAACCCATGAATTTCTGAAAGCTGCTTTAAGCGAAATGCTCGGGGAAAACCGCATCACCGAGGACAGCCTGATCACCGTTCTTGCCGGGAATTTCGGCTCGGACAACGGGGCTTCGTATGTGGAAATCAGCACGGCAAGAAATCTCCTGAAGCGGAAATAGGCTCCCTTGCCGGGAAATTTTCTTCATTCTCTAACGGCTTCATCAGACGCCGCCCCATAAAAAGTCCATGACGGTAAAAATTATTTTGTTTATC
This sequence comes from Desulfobacteraceae bacterium, assembly GCA_027353395.1. Taxonomy (GTDB): domain Bacteria; phylum Desulfobacterota; class Desulfobacteria; order Desulfobacterales; family Desulfosalsimonadaceae; genus SURF-3. The sequence goes on along the minus strand of DAIEHU010000121.1, from coordinate 3,792 downwards.
ATCACTCTCCAGACGCTGTTGCTCGGTATGCATTACTTCTTTTCCCGAAGCGTCGTCTGCTTTTTCGCCATCACCAATTCCGTTTTTCGGGCTGCTTTTTATGGGCTCATGGGGTTTTTGGCGATTTCCTTTATCAGCGCGCTTCTGCTGCTCCATTTTTATGGATCAAGTATAACCGTTTTCTATTACCGCTTTGCCGCCACCTGGATGGGGTTTCTGATTCATTTTCTGGTGGCGGCTGCCGCCGCCTGGGCCATTATTCTAATTTCAAAATGGGCGGGGCTTTCCGTGAATCGTCCAATCATCGCGGGCCTCCTGCTGACAGCCGCCGCCTTGTTTTCGGTGTATGGCATATGGAGTGCCTTTCATCCGAGGGTCAGGGCAATCGCCATCCCGGTCCGCCATGTGCCGGAACACTGGACCGGCCGCCGTATCGTTCTGCTTTCGGATATTCATCTGGGGCACATAAACGGCAAGGATTTCGCCGAACGTCTGGTCAGCCGGGTCAACAGCCTGGACCCGGATATCATCTTAATCACCGGGGATCTCTTGGACGGCGTGAACGGGTCGTATGATGACATGATCAAGCCCATCCAGCGGCTGCACGCCCGTCACGGTATTTTTTTTGTCACCGGCAATCACGAATACTACGTAGGCATCCAAAAAGCTTTGAATATTATCGGAAAAACGCCGATACGGGTTCTGAACAACGAATGGGTCGATATCGATGGCCTGGAATTGGTTGGGGTGGACTACATAGGTGTTGACAGCCTGGCGGACATCAGGAACCTGCCGACGGACAAACGCGAAGAGCATGCCCGGATTCTGCTGTTCCACACCCCCACCACCATTCAAAGACATGCCGGGAACCTCGCCGGCCGTCATACGCGCGCCTACTGGATGCCGGACACGTCGTTTGATCTCAACAAACAGTTAAATGCCGATCTTCAGCTTTCCGGGCACACCCATCACGGGCAGATATTCCCTCTCAATTTCATCACCCGCCTGATTTTTGACGGATATGACCATGGTTTGAAGCAGGCCGGTGATTTTCAAATCTACACCACCTGCGGGACCGGCACCTGGGGGCCGCCCATGCGCACGGCCGGAATGTCTGAGATCACGCTGATCCGGCTGATGCCCTGGCCGTAAAAAGCCGGACAACCCGGCCCGGGCTTTTTATTTCCCCCCGTGCCTTGCCGCGATTTTTTCAAACATGTGCACATACCCGGCCACCAGGGTATAAAGGGCGTCAACAGGCAGATTATCCGCCGCTGTTTCGTCAAAAAACAGATGAAAACTGGAATCCATGCCGTCATCCGGTTTCCAGTAGCACACCAGCACGGGAATCAGCGGCAGAAATTGCAGAACAATGGAAATATCGGATTCAAACAGATGATCCACCTGCCGTCCGGCAAAAATATCCAGCAGGTCTTTGAAAAAATCCGGGTATTCATCCGCTACCCGTTTTAACGGCTTTTCGCACCGCTGCTCAAACAAGGGATTTCTGACCATGCCGTCCTTCAATTCCCGGAATGAAACCCACTTTCCGGAAAGCGGCGCGCCCCCGCCACTTATAATATAATTGAGCACGGGGATCATCAGCCACGGGTTGATATGAATATCTGAATAAAACCGTGATGTCGCATCCACTTCGAATTCTTTTCCCAGTATCCGGAAGCGCAATCGTCCGCCGGTGAACCGCCCGCCCACACGAAGGGCCGCTTCGGACAAATCGATGGCTCTGATTTTTTCTTTTAATGCCGCCACCGCGTCCGCCATATCCTCCTCAATGGACTGGGCTTTCCGAGTGTTTCCGGCATATTTGAGAACAATGCCCTGGTCCAGACGCGGGCATTCCGAAAGCTGTCTTTTGCCCTTGAACACCGAGGCGGCGAATGCCAGGCAAGTCTTTTCACCGCAGTCGCGGCAATTGGATTTATCCAGTAATTTAAAAATATCCATGGTCGTTTTCAATTGTGTCATGCAACTTTCCTTTATGAAGCCTACCGTGGTTCCAGTGTCAATTCTCCGGATGCTGTATTGACGTTCATGCGGAACCGGTTCAAATAATTCAAGCCCAGCAGCCCGAGATCGGCCTGACCGGGCAAATCGACAATATACGCGGGAACCTCATATTCAACCCATCCCTCAAATTCAACGGCGTCCAGAAGCACTTCCGGCGCTTCGATCACCCCGCCCGCCGTAATTACCTTCCGGAGCGGGGCGGAGCGGATATCCAGCCCCAAATCTTTGGCGGCGGATGATGGAATCGTCACCATTGACGCGCCGGTATCCACAACGAAATTCTGGCTCACCCGGTTGTTGAGGACGCCTTTGGCCCGGATTTGGCCGGAATCCGGAGAAAACCGGATCACCACCTGATTTTTTGCCGCTTTTTGAATTTTGATATTGAGCTGATCCCGGAATTCCTGGAGCTTCCGGAGCGCATCCGCGTCCAGCCCCTGGGTCGACGTCAGCATCTCGTCCACAAACGCAGATGTCTTTTCCGGCCCTTCGGTCTGCGCCATTATGGTCAGTACATCCACCATGAACAGTACATCATGGGTTCCGGCGAGGGCGGGACCGTCAAAAACAACAGGAATCATTTCCTTGTCTCCGGCATCCATCATTCCGGACATGATGGCGCGCATTTCTTTTATAAGCGCATCGGTTCGGAGGCGGAGGGGCGTTTTCTCCTCCGGAACCATCGGGGCCAGCCGGAGTCCGCTGGCGAACGCCGAAAGCCGCGCCAGCGGATTCGTGTTATCGGTTGCATAAGCAAGGGTCATCTGTTCCTCCCGGCCCCCTTCAAATGTCAGCCGGTAAAAATCATCCACTCTCATTTCCATGACCAGATTCTTTTCCGCCGGTCCTTTCCAGAGATACCCGCCCGCCACCAGCCCGCCGAATGTCCATCCCACCATCCCGCCGTTTTGCATAAAGACGCCAGGTTCCTTCATGCTCGAAGGCAGTGACAGAAGAAGCACGTTCATCTGTTCGGATTGAATCTCGGGATGGGAAATCGTCATGGTCTGATGGGAGACCAGCGACACCCAGGTCATGGGTGCGCCCGGCTCCGCGGGCAATACCGGCGGGCCGGTAAATGAAGCATCATTTTTGACCTGCCAGAGCCCCACGTCATCCCCATCGCCCAGAATACCCCCTGAAATTTCCCATGTCCCGCCATCGGATGCCTGATAATGCCAGTCGCGCGCGCCCACGCATGATTGAGAAGGAATGGCGACCCACCCGCCGGCGGACACCGTTGCCGTTATCCGGCCGATTTGATTGCCGGCGATATCCGAAAGCCGCACCTGGCCCGCCGGCATGGCAGATGAAGCTGTTTCCAGAAAAGGGAACAAGACTTTGGGTAATTGGGCGTGATCTTTAAATCTATTTGTTGTATGCGCGGTATCGTATGTTTTCGAATTACCAAAAAAGGGGGAAGGAAAGCCGGTCCTTTGCATATATAGGTAGCCCAGGAAAACGGCAATCGCCAGCGCCATCATGATTGAACTCATGACTGCGCCAAATTTCCTTGGCCGCGACGCAAGACCGGCCCCGCAATTCGGGCAAAACGTGTAATAGGATTTCAGCGGGATTCCGCAGTTTTTGCATTTTATCGGTTGCATTTTATCGGTTGCATTTTGGCTGTCATTCATCATGAACCAGCCGCATTATAACGAACAAAAATCATAATTGAAAGTTTTTCGTAACTATTCAGCAACCGTCATGAACTTCGGTTGTTTTCCCTCGAACAAAAGACGCAGCGCTTCTGATGCGGAAATG
>DAIEHU010000120.1 GCA_027353395.1 Desulfobacteraceae bacterium | reverse complement strand
AATACTGTCCATCCTGAGCCTTTTGCCGATCCTGCATCCTGAAATACATGAAATCGACATCAACCCGCTCATCATTTCCGGCGCTGATCCAGTGGCTGCGGATGCGCTGATCGCCGTCGCATGACGGCTTCGTGGCGCGAGACTTGCAGGTGAAGGCAAGGGTGCCCGAAGAAATTTCAGAGTGCTGCCCAACGAGGGAATAACCGGTAAGCTGAAGCCAATGAGGGATTGGAATTTGGATTGGACAAAAAACCGCGGAACAGGAATGGCAAATTCCGGCCCGCGGTTTTTGAGATGATTCTTCTAATTGTTTTGCCAAAAGCCCATCATGAAGCATTCGGACTTTTGGCAAAACATGTTTTTATGACGTTATCATCAGGCGTTTTCACGCTCCTTGTTGGCTTCATCGATGATTTTCTGGCAAAGCTGAGCAGGGACTTCATCATAATGGACGAATTTCATTGAAAATCCCCCCCTGCCTCCGGTCATGGACCGCAGGTCCGGCGCATAGGTCAGAACTTCGGACATGGGCACCAGGGCCTTGACCACCTGATTTTTCCCTTTGGAATCCATGCCCAGCACCCTACCGCGACGGCTATTCAGGTCTCCCATGATATCTCCCATATAATCTTCCGGGGTGACGACTTCGAGTTCCATAATGGGTTCCAGCAGGGTCATGCCGGATTCTTCCGCAGCTTTTTTAAACGCCAGGGAACCGGCCACCTTAAACGCCATTTCAGATGAATCCACCGCGTGAAATGATCCGAAATCCAGGGTGGCGCGATAGTCAACGCACGGAAAGCCCGCCAGAACGCCGCGCTGAGTGGCTTCGATAATGCCTTTTTCAACCGCCGGAATATAGGTTTTGGGAATGGCGCCGCCAACGATTTTATCCACAAATTCAAATCCGCCGCCTCTCGGCAGGGGTTCAAACTCCACCCAGCAGTCGCCGAACTGTCCATGCCCGCCGGTTTGCTTCTTGTGTCTTCCCTGCACCCGGACTTTTTTCCGGAATGTGCCTTTGTAAGGGACTTTCTGGGTGTTGAGAGAGGCTTCCACACCGTATTTGCGTTTGAGTTTTTCAAGGGTGGCTTCGATATGCACCTGACCCATGCCGGTAATCAGGGTTTCACGGGTGGCCTCACTGCGCCGTAGACGAATGGCAAGGTCTTCCTCCATGATTTTGGACAGGGATGAATAAATTTTTTCCTCATCGCCCTGGGTTTTGGGAACGATGGCATAGGTGATGACGCCATCTAAAGGCTCAGCGGCCTTGTATTGAACCTTGCGGCTGGGATCGCAAAGGGTGTCGCCGGTGGTGGTTTCCTTTAATTTGGCGACCGCCACAATATCGCCAGGTTCCGCACCGTCAATGGGCTTTTGTTCCTTGCCCGTGATTTTGAGAAGCTGGGTAAACCGTTCCTTGGTGTCCTTGTTGGGGTTATAAAACGTGCCGTCCGCGCCCATTTTTCCGGTGATGACCTTAATCACGGTGAGGCGTCCGGCAAACGGATCGGCGATGGTTTTAAACACCAGCCCGGAAAAGGGCTCATCCGCATTGGGTTTGACGGAAATTTCATTATCCGTGCCGGGCTCGATAGCGATTTTTTCGCAGGCTTCAAGAGGGGTGGGAGTGGCATCAATGATAAAATTGCACAGCAGATCAATGCCGATATTCGCGGTGGCGGACCCGCACAAGACTGGAATGAATGTCTGATTCAGCGTGCCTTTGCGCAAGGCTTTTTTCAAGTCTTCATCGGAAAGGGTTTCGCCTTCCAGATATTTTTCAATAAGCTGGTCATCCGCTTCCGCGATATTTTCCACAAGCGCATCATGCTCAATTTTCGCTTCTTCCAGCAAATTCGCCGGAATTTCGGAAGCTGTTGCTTTGCCGCCCGAATAGGTCCAGGCTTTCATGCTAAGCAGATCGACAATTCCGTTAAATCCGGCTTCTTTTCCGATGGGAAGCTGAAGCAGGACCGGTTTAGGCTGAAAAATTTCCGCTGCTTCCTGAAAGGCCCGCTGGACATCCGCACGTTCACGGTCAAGCTTATTGATGAACAAAACAACCGGCAGATGGTATTGATCGGCGAATTCCTTGACCTTTTCGGACTGAAATTTGACCCCGTCGATGGCGTCGATGACCAAGAGGGCGCTGTCAGCGGCCTGCATGCAGAGCTTGGTGTCGGAAATAAAATTTTGATCGCCGGGAGTATCGATAACGCTGATGGTGTGTTTTTTCCAGTCAAACTGATGAAAGCCGGTGCTGATGCTGGATTTACGTTTGAGCTCCTCTGGCTCGAAATCAAGCACCGAATTGCCGGCATCCACGCTGCCGAGCCGTGTGGTGACCCCTGTATTGAAAAGCATTGCCTCCGCCAGAGACGTCTTTCCGGCCCCACTTTGTCCAACAAACGCGATATTTCTTGTTTTTTCTGCCATTTCAGTAATTTAACTCCTCTCTACAAGATTTGTTGGTCTATTCTAAAATGCAATTAAAAATCTTTATATATTCGCGTATAAAAAATCAACTTTAAATCGAAGCCGTTCGGGTTAAATAGATGATAAACTCCCGGTTCCCCTTTGGCCCCAGAATCGGAGAGGGTATAACCGGGCCGGGGATAAGCCCCGCATCTGAAAAAAAAGCCGACAGATCCGCGATGACCGCTTCATGCAGGGCCGGGTCTTTGACTACCCCGCCTTTACCCACCTGACTTTTGCCGACTTCGAACTGGGGTTTGATTAATGCAAGAATTTTTCCATGCGGCTTTAAAAACCGGATCACCGCCGGAATCACAATTTTTAAAGAGATAAACGACACATCCACCGTGATCAGATCAAAGGGCTCGGGAAACGTCTCAGGGGCGGCATAACGGATATTAGAGCGTTCAATGGCCACCACTCGGGAATCCTGCCGCAGCCGCCAGTCAAGCTGGCCATAGCCCACATCGATGGCGTAAACCCGGGCCGCGCCGCGCTTAAGCAGGCAGTCGGTAAAACCGCCGGTGGACGCGCCCACATCCAGGCATAGGCATCCGCTTACATCCATTTGAAGGGACTCCAGGGCTTCCTGGAGCTTCAATCCCCCCCGGCTTACAAAGGGGAGGCCAGGCCCTTTGCTCACAATCGCCGCATTCTCAAAAATTAAGGCGCCCGGTTTATCCACCGGCTGGTCATCCACCAGAATGCCGCCCGCCATGATCATGGCCTGAGCCCGCTGACGGCTGGGGGCCAGGCCTTTTTCAACCACCAGCACATCCAGTCTTTTTTTTTGAATAGCCGCCATCTTCAAATATTATTGCCGAACCATTGAAATTACCGCGGCAACGATGCCATCGGCATTCAGTCCATAGCGGGCGCGAAGGGTTTGAATAGCGCCGTGCTCCACAAACCGGTCATTAATGCCAAGACGTTTCACATGGACATTCCGGATACCATGATCACAAAGCGTCTCCAGCACGGCGCTGCCGAATCCGCCCTGGAGAAGGTTCTCTTCAACGGTCAGAATATTGGGGATTTTTTTCGCAAGTCCACAAATAAGTTCGGCATCCATCGGTTTTATAAACCGGCAGTTGACCACTGCTGCGTCGATACCTTTTTCCATAAGAATCCGGCGGGCCTCCACCGCATCCGCGACCGTGCTGCCGATGGCCAAAATCAGAATATCCCGGCCGTTCGCCAGAATTTCCCCTTTGCCGGTTTCAATGGGCAGAATGGGCGTATCAAGCGAAACGCCTAGGCCGCAACCTCTGGGATACCGGAACGCAATGGGACCGGATGAATGATTAATGGCGGTCATCATCATCCGGCGTAATTCATTCTCATCTTTAGGCGCCATGACGGTCATATTCGGCATGGACCTTAAATAGCACAAATCGAACAATCCGTGATGGGTAGGTCCGTCTTCACCGACAATGCCGCCCCGGTCCACCGCAAAGATCACGGGCAGGGATTCCAGGCATACATCATGAACGATTTGGTCATAGGCCCGCTGTAAAAAGGTGGAGTAAATGGCGACCACCGGTTTAAATCCTTCCACGGCCAGGCCCGCCGCAAAAGTCACGCCATGCTGTTCGGCAATGCCCACGTCAAAAAACCGGTCGGGGAATTTTTTAGAAAATGGCACCAGGCCCGTGCCTTCAGGCATGGCGGCCGTTACCGCGATGATCTTTTGATCGGTCTCCGCCAGTTCCACGAGGGTATGACCGAAAACCTCGGTATACGTGGGCGCGTTTTTCTGGCCGGACAGTTTTGCCCCGGTCTCTGCTTCAAAAGACCCAACGCCATGAAAAAACACCGGGTTTTTTTCAGCTGGAGGATATCCCTTGCCTTTCTGGGTAAGGACGTGCAGCAGCACCGGCCCGTCAAGTTTTTTGATGTTGTTTAAAATATCAATCAGATGGTTTAAGCGGTGTCCTTTGATGGGCCCGTAATAATCGAAATTAAACCCTTCAAACAACATGCCCGGCGTGATGAATGCCTTGAATGATTCCTCCGCCCGTTTGGCGAATTGATAGGCATCCGGGCCGATTTTCGGCAGGGAAAGGAGAAAATCCCCAAATTCCCGTTTCAGATCCTGCAAATATTTGGCTGAAAAGGTGCGGCTCAGCAAAGAGGAGAGCGCGCCTACATTCGGCGCGATGGACAGATCATTGTCATTTAAAATAACAATCATGTCCTTCTTGCAGTCCCCGGCCTGATTCAGCCCCTCAAAAGCCAGTCCCGCGGTCATGGATCCGTCGCCGATAACGGCAATGACTTTTGATGTATCGGATTTCAGTTCTTTGGCGGTGGCGATTCCCAGAGCCGCGGAAATAGAGGTGCTGCTGTGCCCGGTGGTGAATGCATCATACGGGCTTTCGGCGATTTTTGGAAAGCCTGAAATACCGCCATGCTGGCGAAGGGTGTGAAACCGGTCTTTTCTGCCAGTCAGCAGTTTGTGGGTGTATGCCTGATGTCCCACATCCCAGATAATTTTGTCCTTGGGCACATCAAACACATAATGCAAGGCGATGGTCAACTCCACCACCCCAAGGCTGGACGCAAGGTGTCCGCCCGTTTTGGAAACCACATCCACAATTTTCTGGCGGATTTCACGGGCCAGTTCCGGAAGATCCTCACGCGGAATTTTTTTTAAGTCTTTGGGTGAATCGATTTTATCAAGCAGGTTCAAATCAAGGTAACTCCTAAAATATAAAGCGGACGCCAATCAATACCAATGACGCATCATCACCGTTTTCTTTCAATCACATAATTGGCCATGGCTGCAAGCGAATCGGCTTTATTACCAAAAATTTCCAGTGCATGCAAGGCATTGTTCACAAGTTCCGCGGCAAAGGCTTTTGACTGGGATAGTCCTAAGAGGGCAGGGTAGGTGGATTTGCAGCGGGAAGCGTCCGTGCCAGTAGCTTTCCCCATTTTTATTGCGTCGCCTTCCACATTTAATATATCGTCCACCACCTGAAAGGCCAGACCGGTATGACGGGCATAGATTTCAAGCTGCCGGATGTCTGATGCCGATCCCCCTGCCAGCAGCGCGCCGGAGACCACTGACGCCTCAATGAGCGCGCCGGTTTTAAGTCCATGCATGGTTTTGAGATCATTCATAGTCATCATTCTGCCTTCAGCGGCGATATCCTGCATCTGGCCCTCGACCATCCCCTTGTGCCCGGCGGCTTTTGATATATTCTGGATGACTGCAAGCCATATTCCTGCGTTTGCAGGAAGAACGGAAGCGGAGGCGAAAATTTCAAAAGCAAATGTCAAGAGCGCATCTCCAGCCAGAATGGCGGTGGCTTCATCAAACTGGACGTGGCAGGTGGGTTTGCCTCGCCGCAGGCGGTCATTGTCCATGGCTGGCAGATCATCATGAATCAGGGAATAGGTATGAATCATTTCAATGCCGCAGGCGGCGGCGATAACATCTGAATTCACCTGGCCCACGGTTTCAGCCGCCGCCATGCACAAAACCGGCCTGAGCCGTTTGCCGGAAGCCATAAGCGAATAACGCATGGCCTGAGTCAGGCGGGTGTCAGAAAAGTGGCTTTTGATGATTTTCTCCAGGGCCCGATCAATGACATGCCGCTTGTCATTTAAAAAATCCGTCAAATCAAAAAGGGCAGGGGAAGCAAAGCGGTTCAATTAATCTTCTTCCTTTACAAGCGCATCTCCGCTCAAAAAAGGAGTTTCCGATATCCGCCCGTTTGGCTCCTTTAATAATATGGATACCTTTTTTTCCGTTTCATCCAGCTTTTGGGAGCAGAATTTGGAGAGCGCCACCCCTTCTTCAAATTTTTTCAACGCCTCCTCAAGAGGCAGATCCCCATCCTCCAGTTCCTTGACAATTTGTTCCAGTTGTTTCATGGACTCTTCAAACGTCTTTTTTTTTGCCATCATGAATATCCTTTTCAACTCTGCAGATGATTGAACCCCTGGCCAGCATAATTTCAAGCATTTGACCAGACGACACGTCCGCGGCGTCCCAAATAAGGCGGTGACCGGAAAATGTCCGCGTAATGCTGTATCCGCGCTCAAGCACTGCCGATGGATTGAGGGCCTGCAAGCGCCCGGTGAACGAACGCAGGGCGGATTGGTGAACGGTTAAAGCAGAAGTGATGGATGAGACCAGATCATCCGTGCTTCGAGTCAGGGCTTCGCGCAACAGAATGATGCGCTTCCTGGGATGATTCTTTTTAAGATAATCCGCCCGCCATGTTAAATGCGTATGGTCCTGATCAATGGATTTTCTAAAGGACCGGACCAGACGCATGAGCATGTCATCCAGCCGGAGTTTTAAATCATCCAGCCGCCGCTGGGGATGGACCAGCCGCCGGGATATATTTTCCAGAGCGGTTAATTTTTTCTGTATCCGCTGATTCAGGCGGGAACGCAGTTGGCGGTCGAGCAGATATGTGCGCTCAAGCAGGTCAGCATAAACCGGGGCCACCAGCTCAGCCGCCACCGAAGGGGTGGGGGCGCGAAGATCCGCCACAAAATCGGCGATGGTAAAATCCGTTTCATGACCAATGGCGGACACGATGGGAACCTGTGAGGCGAATATCATCCGGGCCAGAGGCTCGGCATTAAAAGCCATTAAATCCTCCAGTGACCCGCCGCCTCTGGCGAGAATCGCCACCTCTGCATCCGGCAATGTATTAAACAGCTTGATAGCATTAACAATATCATCTACCGCGCCATCACCCTGGACATTGACAGGAATGACCGTGACCGCCACTCTGGGGAACCTGCGATGAATCACCCGGATCATATCGTGGACCACGGAACCGGTCGGGGACGTGATGAGGTGAATTTTCGCCGGAAGGAACGGCAAGGATTTTTTATATTGCACGTCAAACAGGCCTTCAGCAGCGAGTTTTTTCTTGAGCTGTTCAAAGGCGGCCTGAAGCGCGCCAACGCCTGCGGGTTCAATATATTCAAGAATAATCTGATAAGAACCGCGTGGCTGATAGACGCTGATCCTGCCGAAACCCGTTATTTTCATGCCGTCCTCAGGCAAAAATTTCAGATTCCGGTTTTGTCCGCGAAACATAATGGCGCTGATCTGGGCTGAATCGTCTTTTAAAGTAAAATAATAGTGCCCGGAAACCGGTGACTTAAAATTTGAAATTTCACCGGAAATCCAGATAAATGAAAAGCTTTGTTCAAGTAGCGTTTTAATATTTTCGGTCAG
>DAIEHU010000011.1 GCA_027353395.1 Desulfobacteraceae bacterium | reverse complement strand
CCGCTTCGATCGCCGGCATGTTCCCGCAGCCCGATCCAGTCAAGGAGCTCCATAGACAGATCCCTGGCTTTGCTTTCTTCGCGGGCCACCCATGGGAGTCTTACGATGCTGCTCCACATGCCGCACCGGGTCCGGGTGTGCTGACACACCAGAATGTTTTCAAGCGCCGTCATGCTGTCAAATAATTCCACATTTTGAAAGGTTCTGGCGATGCCTAAGCTGACGAGCTGGTGGGATTTTTTATTCCGGATATCGGTTCCGTTAAAGATAATGGTTCCGGTATCCGGGGGGAACACGCCGGAGATCAGGTTAAAGAGGGTGGTTTTCCCAGCCCCGTTGGGACCAATGAGTCCGGTGATGGTCCCCTGGGCAAGGGAAAAGGAAATGCCGGTGAGGGCCTGGACGCCGCCAAACGCCTTGGAAACGGAATCGATCTGAAGCAGCGGATGATGGCTACCGGTCATGTTTTTTCACAGCCCGTTCGTATATGTCCAGAAGTCCCCGGGTCAAGCCTCTGGGCAGAAAGATCATGATGATCATGAGAATCAGGCCGTAAATCACCATTTCAAATTCGGAAAATGCATGAAGCCATTCCGGTAGCAGGGTGAGCACGGATGCGCCCAGCAGGGAGCCCCAGACACTGGCCATGCCGCCGATGACCACCATGGTGACGATCCGGATGGATGCAATAAAATTGAATGATTCCGGACTGATAAATAATACCATATGCGCATAGAGGAAACCGGCCAGTGCGCTGAAGATGGCGCTTAACACAAATACCTGTAATTTTAATTTGCTGGTGTCGACCCCAACGGCCGCAGCTGCTTTTTCTCCGTCATGAATAGCCCGCAACGCCCTGCCCACCCGGGAGTTGATGATGCGGTGGCAGATGATAAAGCTGACAATAACAAATCCCCATACCAGGTAAAAATAATTCCGCGTGGATGAAAAAGAGACAGTGCCCAGTTCAAGGGGAGGAATGCCCACAAAACCCGAAGCGCCGCCGGTCACGGAAGCCCATTCCCGGAACAGGATATTGACGATCATGCCGAATCCCAGTGTCCCCATGCCCAGATAATAGCCTGAAAGCCTCAAGGTCGGGATTCCGACAATGCAGGCCACCAGCATGGCCGCGGTAATGGTTACTGGCAGGGCCAGCCACGGGGACAGATGCCAGTGAACGGTTAAAATGGCGGTGCCATAAGCGCCGATCCCATAAAATGCGCTGTGCCCCAGGGATATCTGGCCGGCGTATCCCATGAGCATGTTGAGGCCTAGCGCCAGAAGCGTGTTGAGGCCGATGAATGTGAGGATCTGGATATAATAGAGGTTGTCAATAAACCAGCCGGCAGACGCAATGATGAGCGCCAATACGGCGAAGGGAATTCTGTTCCGGGTCATGAGGCGGTTCATTTTAAAATCTTTTGACGTCAACGGAGCTGATGATGCCGCCCGGCCGGACATAGAGGATGAAGAGCAGCAGCAGAAACGCAGTGGCGTCTTTTAAGCCGGAGGAAACAAACCCAACGCCGAATGCCTCAAGGATTCCCAACAGGAATCCGCCGATCAAAGCCCCCCACAGACTGCCAAGCCCGCCCAGCATAGCGGCGCAGAATCCTTTCAGGCCTATCATGGTTCCCATATCATAACTGCACATGGTCACCGGCGAGATGATAACGCCGGCCACACCGCCCATGGCGGCGCTTAAGCCAAACGCCAGAGTGACCATGAGACGGGAAGGAATGCCGACGATCCAGGCGGCCCGTTTGCTGATGGCATTGGCTTCCATGGCTTTTCCGGTCAGGGTTTTTTTATAGAAAAGCTGCAATCCAATGGACGTCAAGAGGAAGATTGCGATAATCCAGATGCTTTGGGCCAGGAGTTTCGCGCCGTGGATATCCAAAGGCGGGTGAGACGAGAACGGGGGAATGCTGAAAGCATCTTTGCCCCAGATGATCATGCCGGCGCCTCGCAGAAAAATGGAGGCGCCGACAGTGATGATAATTAATACGATGTGCTCCGGATGTTTGACCGTTCGAATGGCCAGACGTTCAAATAGCAGACCGGCGGCGGTCACACAAGCGATGGCCAGGATGATGGCGGGCATCAGGGGCAGATGCATGACGCCGACAAAAGTGATCATGCACATGGAACCCAGCATGACAAATTCGCCATGCGCAAAATTGATCAGTTCCGTGGAATTATAGAGCATGGAAAAACCAATGGCGATAACGGCATAGATGGCGCCGTTGGTGATTCCCGAAAAAAAATACTGGAGCAGCTCTTGCATGATCAGGGCCGTGGCCGATTTGAGATGGGGGAGCGCGTCATCATTTTTCCATATTTAAAAATAAAAATCACCACAGAGTGCACAGGGAGCACAGAGAGGATTGATAATATCGTGAGCCAATAACGATAATTTTTCCTCCGTGTGCTCAGTGTTCTCTGTGGTTGAAATTACGCAGCCGAAACAGGCCGAATTCCTTATTTCATCAATTCCCATTTGCCATTGACAATTTTGACCATGACGAATGCGTCCTGTCCAAGGCCGTTATGGTCGGTGGGGCTGAAATTAAATATGCCGCTGATGCCCACATGTCCTTTTGTGTTTTCTATCCCCGCGCGGATTTTTTCCTTGTCGCCGTTGCTGCCTTTCATGGCCGCAGCCAGAATGTTCACCGCATCATAGGCATATCCGCCGAATCCGGACACCGGGGTATTAAATTTGTTCTTATAGTCCGCCATGTAAGCGGTCAGCACTTTCTTCTGCGGGTCGGTATCCGGAAGCAGACCGGCGACCAGGATTTTCCCCGTCGGCAGCATGACGCCTTCCGCGGCGGAACCGGCCAGTTCAATAAATTTGGGAGAAGCAACCCCGTGGCTCTGATAGAGGGGGATATTGAGCCCTAGTTGTTGGATATTTTTCGCGATGACCGCCGGTCCTGGATTGGTTCCCCAGCACACGATGGCTTCCGGATTGTCCTGGCGGATCTTGGTGATCTGGGCCGTCATGTCCGTATCCGTCGCACCGAATGTTTCCTCCTTGAGAATGGTCAGCCCGAAGGACGGGGCCTGGGCCCTAAGCTGTTCCTTGCCGCTTTCGCCGAAGGCGTTGGCGACGGTAATAATACTGATTTTTTTGATATTCTTGGCTTTGAAATTGCCATAGATCGTTGCCACGGCCATGATGTCGCTCTGGGCGGTTTTAAACACCCACGGATCTACCGGCTGGACGATTTTATTGCCCGCCGCGCAACTGATAAACGGCATCTTCGCTTTCTGGATCATGGGCATCACCGCGAGCGTCGTCGGGGTCAGGCTGGGCCCGACGATGGCCATCACGTTGTCTTTATTGATGAGCTTGCTGGCCCCCATGACCGTTTTGGAAGGATCGCCTTCCGTGTCATAGATGATAGCTTCCAGCATGTGGCCGTCAACGCCGCCGGCCTTGTTGATTTGCTCGACCGCCAGTTCCATGGATTTTTTTTCCGGATCTCCCAGCATGGAGCTCGGGCCGGTAACCGCGAAAATGCCGCCAATTTTATACGGCGCTTTGCCTGACTCCGCCAAAGCGGGAGAAGTAATGATCAGACAGGCAACAACCAGGGTAATGATCCTTTTGAGTGGATGGCAGGTGGTGATTGTCAGCATGATTTTTTCCTTTTTTTAAAATGGTTGATGAAAAATTCCTTCTTTCTTTTGGACAGCCCTCAAAAATCCCAGCGATTAGAGAGTGCTTAATGTGCGTTCATCAACAACGGTGACGCCTTTCTCCGTTAAAACCCGGATGGCTTCCTCGGGCTGGTCAAACCGGAAGATCATGATGGCCTTGTCGCCGGTCTGCTGTATAAAGGCATACATATACTCCACGTTGATTCCGGCCTGCTTGAGGGTTGTCAGGATGCTGTGAAGCCCGCCCGGACGGTCTTCCACCTTGACGGCCACGACCTTTGTTTTCCGGACGGTGAATCCGGCTTTTTTTAGCGCTTCCTCCGCCTTTACGTTATTGTCGACAATGAGTCTTAGAACTCCGAAATCTGATGTATCCGCAACGGCGAGCGCCCGGATATTCACTCCGGCATCAGCCAGAATGCCGGTCACGTCGGATATCCGCCCGGCTTTATTTTCAATGAATATGGATATTTGTTCGGCTTGCATCGTTTCCTCCTTGTAATTCTCGTCATGGATTTTCAATCCCGGCGAAAAACTATTTTTTGCGGTTGTCAATCACCCGGGTCGCTTTTCCTTCGCTGCGAGCAATGGTTTTGGGCTCCGCCAGTTGAACTTTTGCCGAAACGCCCAGCGTTTCTTTGATGTCTTTGGAGATCCGGTTTTCCAGCTCCTGAAGTTTTTTAACCTCGTCGGAAAAGAGCTTTTCGCCGATTTCGACCCGGACCGTCAGCGTATCCAGATTGTCTTTCCGGTCGACGATGAGCTGATAATGGGGTTCAACTTCCTCAACCTGCATCAGGATGCTTTCGATTTGAGATGGAAACACATTGACCCCTCGAATGATCAGCATGTCGTCCGTGCGGCCGCTGACCTTTTTCATGCGCACATGGGTTCGCCCGCAGATGCACGGCTCGGGATTCAACGTGGTGATGTCCCGGGTCCGGTAACGGATGATGGGAAAGGCTTCCTTGGTGATGGTGGTGAATACCAGCTCTCCGGTTTCGCCATAGGGCAGGGCTTCCCCGGTGTTCGGATTAATGATTTCAGGGATAAAGTGATCTTCAAAAATATGCAGTCCTTTTTTGGCCTCAGTGCATTCGATGGATACGCCCGGTCCCATGACCTCGCTTAAGCCGTATATATCAAGGGCGTTTAAGTCAAGTTTCCGTTCGATTTCCAGGCGCATGTCTTCGGACCAGGGTTCGGCCCCGAATACCCCGGCTTTAAAATGCAGGTCTTTAAAGGATACCCCCATTTCTTCGGCAGCTTCGGCCAGATGCAGGGCATATGAGGGCGTCGCGGTCATGATGGTGGGCTTGAAATCTCTCATGATGATGACCTGGCGCTTGGTATTGCCCCCGGAAACCGGAATCACGGACGCGCCCAGTTTTTCCGCGCCGTAGTGAACGCCCAAACCGCCGGTAAACAGGCCATATCCATAAGCGTTGTGGATGATATCGCCCCGGGTGGCCCCGGCGGCGGAAAGGGCGCGCGCCATGAGCTGCGCCCAGGTGTCGATGTCCCTTGCGGTATATCCCACCACCGTGGGCTGTCCCGTTGTTCCGGATGAGGCGTGGATACGGACGACATTGGCCATGGGCGTGGCGAACATGCCGAAGGGATAATTGTCGCGCAAATCCTGCTTGGTGGTAAAGGGAATCCGTTGCAGGTCTTTAAGAGTTTTGACATCTCCGGGCAGAATTCCGGCGTCATCCAGCTTTTTCCTGTAAAAAGGAACGGTTGCGTATACCCTGGAGAGAGTCGCCTGAAGCCTTTTCAGTTGTATCGCTTCCAGCGCCTCTCTTGGCATGGTCTCATATTCAATATCGAAAATCATTCTTTCGTCCTCCTTACCCGGTAATGTCGTGTTCCGGTTTCTTTTAATGTGCGCCAGCTATAAAAAAAAGGCCGCGGGCGATATTCCCCACAGCCTTGATAAAGATAAAACCACGGGGTTTTTGGGCTCGTCCCCATGTCCTTGGTGGCTGGCCGTAATGGCTAATGTCGCGCCGGCCCATGGGAAGACTGTTTAAAGAAAACCGCCTCCCGTAGTCTTTGGCTTTTGATGCTTCAGTCGCATGATTTCTGTTCTGAATGCTGGAGTTTTTGATATGATTAATTTATAACAAGATTAAATTGTTAGGCTGAAATATGTCAAGTGAAAAGTTTAATCTTTTAAATTTCCTTTAAATTCAGGTTTTCTTTTCTCCAGAAAGGCGTGGGTGCCTTCCTTGGCGTCCTGGCTGGCCATGCAGATGGCGAACGCGTCGATTTCCATTTGACATCCGGCCGCAAGATCCACATCCATGCCCTGATTGATGGCTTGCTTGGCCATGCACAGCGACACACCGCCCTTGGCTGCAATGGCCCGGGCGGTTTTGAGGGCCGATTCCATCAGTTCGCCAGCGGGAACCACCTGGTTGACGATGCCAAGTCCCAGCGCCTCTGCCGCCGTAATCGTTTTGCCGGTGAAAATCATTTCCTTGGCCATGTTTTTCCCGATGATCCGGGAAAGGCGCTGGGTTCCACCAAAACCGGGAATCAAGCCCAGGGTGATCTCCGGCAGCCCGAATTTCGCATTTTCAGATGCGTAAATAAAATCGCAGGAGAGCGCCAGCTCAAGGCCCCCGCCTAGGGCGAACCCATTCACAGCGGCGATGACCGGAATCGGCAGGGTCTGGAACCGGCGCATGGTTTTATGGCCGCCAGCGGCAAACGCTTTGCCTTGCAGGGTATTCAGTTCCGCAAGTTCTGTGATATCGGCGCCGGCTGCGAATGCTTTGCCGCCGCTGCCTGTCAGGATCAGAACGCGGACGGATGCATCGGCTTCAACCGCTTCGGCGGCCTGGAACAGCTCGTTGAGCACTTCGGTGTTTAGCGCATTTAGGGATTTCGGGCGGTTCAGGGTGATGGTGGCGACGGGACCGTCCGTTTCAAGGATGATGTGGTTGTATGCCATTGTGGCTCCTCCATGATAAATTGAGATATCGGATAGGTTTGATGTAGAAATGATACCGTCAATAGAGGAATCTGTTCATTTTGTCAAAAGGAAAGTCATGGAAGACGCCATTGGGCCTGAAATATCGTGCACCCCACAGATTAACGCCGGATATGGCCGGAAAATTCTGTTTGTAAACCAGAACTATTCCCTGATATATTTACTAAGAGTGTTAACTCCGTCAATTCATGGTGATGCCGACAGACTGCCGGGAATGAAGGAGAGAGAAGATGATCAAAAAAGGATTTTTTATTCTGGCGGTTCTGGTAATGGTCGCATTTCCGGCGGCGGCCAGGAAAATAGCAGGCATCGACATGCCGGAAACACTGAAAGTCGGAAATGACACCCTCGTGTTAAACGGGGCCGGGCTCCGGGAAAAATACGCCCTGGGACTGGATGTTTATGTGGCAGGGCTTTATTTGAAAAATATCAGTCATGATGCACAGGCCATTATTTCCTCGGACGAGAACATGGCGATCCGCCTGCATGTTGTCACGAAATTGATTACGCCTAAAAAGTTTACGGATGCCACGCTTGAGGGTTTCACCTTGTCCTGTAAAAATCAGAGGATTGACATGACGCGCATTCAGCCGGAAATCGACCGGTTTGTGGCGATTTTCAAATCCGGTATCACCAAAGACGATGTTTATGATATCATCAATGTAAAGGGTGAGGGCGTCCAAGTATTCAAAAACGGCTCCGAAACCCCGCTTATCGCTATCCAAAATCCTGCCTTGAAAAAAGCCCTGTTTGGCATCTGGCTCACGGAAGGCCCTGAAGATCATTTAAAAGTGGTGCGTAAGGCCCTTCTCGGAATTTAATATGCTGATTCCATATTAAAAATTGAATAATACCGGGTCGCTTTAAGTCTCCGCGCCGCCTGTTCCGGAAATGAAAATTTCCCCCTGTCCGGAACGAATAAAAACTTGACAGTGATATGCCTGTTCCATAAAATGAAATGAACGTTCATTCCTTTTTGGAAGGTATGCGGTAATGGCGAAAGAAGATAAACGGAACAATATCATCCTTGCGGCCATGACCCTGATTGCGGAGCAGGGGTTTTACGGCACATCCATGTCCATGATCGCAGAAAAAGCCGGTGTCGGCATCGGCACGATTTACCGGTATTTTGAAAACCGGGATACGCTGATTCGGGCCCTGTACAAGGAAAAGGAAGAGCGCCTGGTGGCGTTTCTTCTGGAAAACTATCCCCATGGACGCCCGGTGCGGGAATGTTTTTTACATATCGGCGCGGGAGTGATCGATTATTTTATCCGCAATCCGCTTGATTTCAATTATTCCGAACAGTTTCACAATTCCCCATATGGTGTGGAACATCGTAGAAACAGAATTTTTGCGGCGGCGGACAAGCCGGATATTTTTAGTGATATTTATGAAAGGGGCGCCGCCCAACAGGTGATACGGGATCTGCCGCCAACGGTTTTTTTCAATTTGGCCTTCGCCCCCATTGTCTGGACACTGCGGGATCATTTGCTGGGCTTCATCCATCTGGACGCCGCGCTTTCTCAAAAGCTCGTGGAATCCTGCTGGGATAGCGTCAAAATATAAAAAGGAATCAAGATATAATATAAGGAATGAACGTTCATTCCTTATATTTAATGCAGCGATAATAATAATTTTTTTTTAAAGGTGCCACATGCAGAAAATGGAAAAAATCAGAATGGTTGTCCTGACCGGAGTAATCCTGGCGGTGATTGGGCTGATGGGATGTGATGAGATTGGCAAACTAACCGGCCGGGTAAAGGGCTCAGGACATGGCCCGGGGGGAATGATGGGGCCGGGCGGGCCTTCGCAAGTATCGGTGGTGACGGTGGAGACACAAAAGGTCACCCTGACCACGGAACTGCCGGGCCGGACCTCGCCGTTTCGCATTGCGGAAATACGGCCTCAGGTCAGCGGTCTTATCCTGAAGCGGTTGTTTGAGGAAGGTTCCGATGTCAAGGCCGGACAAGTACTCTACCAGATTGATTCCGCGCCTTTTCAGGCGGCCCTTGACAACGCGAATGCCTCTCTTGGCCGGTCCGAAGCCAATCTGGCCGCCACTCGTTTACGCGCCGAACGCTATAAGGAGCTGCTCGCGGACAAGGCGGTGAGCCGGCAGAACTATGACGATGCGGCGGCTTCATTGACGCAGGTGGAGGCCGATATCCAGTCCTGGAAGGCGACCGTGAAGACGGCCCGCATCAATCTGGAATATACAAAAATCACCGCGCCCATTTCCGGACGGATCGGCCTCTCCTCGGTGACTGATGGCGCCATCGTCACAGCGTATCAGCCCGTGGCTCTGGCCACCATTCAGCAATTGAACCCCATTTATGTGGATGTGCCGCAATCCACTGTTCAATCACTGCGGTTGAAACGCAGGGGGCAAACCGAAGGGGGAACGGATCAAAATAAAGTCAAGCTCATACTGGAAGATGGCGCTGCCTATCCTCATGAGGGGATTTTGAAGTTCAGCGACGTTACGGTGGATCCGAGTACCGGATCCGTGATTCTGCGGGCTGTTTTTAAAAATCCGGAAGATATTCTTCTGCCCGGGATGTTCGTGCGCGCGGTGATCAGTGAAGGCGTCGATTCACGGGCGATTCTTGTTCCCCAGCAGGGCGTGTCCCGGGATCCCAAAGGGAATCCCTACGCCATGGTCGTTAATGCCGAAAGTAAGGCTGAACTGCGCATGCTCACTCTTGGTCAGGCCGTGGGCGACAAATGGCTGGTTTCTGCCGGGCTTGCGCCGGGGGACCGCGTGATTGTCGAGGGGCTGCTCATGCTGAGGCCGGGAACGCCTGTGAATGCGACGCCTTTTGGCGCGGCTCCGTCCGGAAAGTCTCCCGGGCCAGCTCCCGGCGCCCCAGCGAAAAAAGCCAGTGAAGGAGGGGCGTAATGTTATCCAGATTCTTTCTCGACCGGCCGGTTTTCGCCTGGGTCATCGCCATCATCATCATGACCCTGGGTGCCCTGGCGATCTATAAAATGCCCATTTCGCAGTATCCGCCCATCGCGCCGCCGGCCATCGCCATTGACGCCTATTACCCTGGCGCATCCGCGGAGACCGTGGAAAATACCATCACCCAGATTATTGAGCAGAAGATGACCGGGTTGGACAATATGCTTTATCTTTCCGGCACCAGTTCCTCGTCCGGCGCGGCGCGGGTCGAGTTGACCTTTGCCCCTGGAACGGATCCGGATGTCGCGTGGTCGCAGGTGCAGAACAAGCTGCAGCTTGCCATGGCCAGCCTTCCTGATGTGGTGCAGCGCTCTGGCGTAAAGGTCAGCAAATCCACCAGGAATTATCTGATTATTGTCGGCCTGATATCGGAAGACGGCAGCATGAACGGCGATGACCTGCGGGATTACGCTCAGTCCAATCTGGAAAAAGTCCTGTCCCGGGTGCCGGGTGTGGGTGAAGTCGAGAATTTTGGTTCTCAGTACGCCATGCGGGTCTGGGTTGATCCGGACAAGCTGACCAGTTACCATCTCACCATGGCGGATGTGATTCTGGCGCTCCAGGCTTATAACGTCGAGGTTTCCGCCGGCCAGTTGGGGGGGGCGCCGGCGGTAAAGGGGCAGCGCTTGAATACCGTCATTATCGTCCAGCATCTGCTCCAGACGCCGGAAGAGTTCGACGCCATCCCTATTCTTACCAATCCGGATGGATCGGTGATCCGGGTCAGGGACATCGGCCGCACAGAACTGGGGACCGACCGTTCCGATATCGTTGCCAACTATAACGGCAAACCTGCTGCAGCCATGGCAATTCGTCAGGCAGCCGGCGCCAACGCTCTGGATACAGCCAATGCCGTCCGGGCAAAACTCAAAGAAATGAGCCGGTATTTTCCCCCCGGCATGAAGGTGGTCTATCCCTACGACACCACGCCTTTTACCAAGGTGGCCATTGAAGAGGTGGTCAAAACGCTGTTTGAGGCGATTCTGCTGGTTTTCATCATTATGTATCTGTTTATGGGAAATATCCGGGCCACCCTGATCCCCACCATCGCAGTGCCGGTGGTGCTTCTGGGAACCTTTGCGGTTCTTTCCGCTTTCGGCTTTTCCATTAATATGCTGACCATGTTCGCCATGGTGCTGGCCATCGGGCTTCTGGTGGATGACGCCATTGTGGTGGTGGAGAACGTGGAGCGGATTATGGCCGAAGAGGGGCTCCCTCCCAGGGAAGCCACCGCCAAGTCCATGGGTGAGATCACCTCCGCCCTGATCGGCATCGGACTGGTGCTTTCGGCGGTTTTCGGACCCATGGCTTTTTTCGAGGGCTCCACCGGGGTGCTTTACCGTCAGTTCTCCGTGACCATCATCGCTTCCATGCTTCTTTCGGTGCTCGTGGCTTTGATCCTGACCCCGGTTCTTTGTATGTCATTCCTTAAACCGATACCTGCCGGTCATGAACCATCGGATAATGCCATATTTTTTCTGCGGCCCTTTTTCAGAGGGTTTGACCGTGTTTTTTTTCGTATCAGAGACGTCTATGTGGGACTTGTTCATCGTTCTTTTTCAAAGACATTGCGTTACATGATGATTTACATCGTGATTGTAGTGGCGGTAGGCTACCTGTTCCAGCGAATGCCGACCTCTTATATCCCGGATGAAGACCAGGGAATTCTGTTGATCCAGGCGATGCTTCCTTCAGGATCTACACTGGAGCAGACAGAAAAAGTGCTGGACAAGGTCAGGAGTTATTTCCTGGAACATGAGAAAGACGGCGTGGAATCGTTCATGGCGGTCTCCGGTGTGAGTTTTGGCGGCCAGGGACAGAATATGGCCTTGGGTTTTGTCAAGTTGAAAGAGTGGAAGCTTCGCCAGCGCCCGGATTTAAAGGTCAAGGCCATCGCGGGCCGCTCCATGAAAGCATTTTCCCAGATAAAAGAAGCCATGGTCTTCGCCTTTCCGCCGCCGCCGGTGGTTGAATTGGGGATGGCCACCGGGTTTGATTTCGAGCTGCTGGATCGGGGCGGCATGGGCCATGACAAGCTGATGGCGGCCCGCAACCAGCTTCTCGGCATGGCCATGCAGGATCCGCGTCTGGTCCGGGTCCGGCCCAATGGCATGGAGGATGTGTCCGAATACCACATCGACGTTGACTGGGATAAAGCCGGCGCTTTAGGCATTCCCATCAGTTCCATTAACAGCACGATTTCAGCGGCCTTCGGCAGCGCCTATGTCAATGATTTTATTCAGGCCGGACGGGTTAAAAGGGTCTACATTCAGGCGGATGCCCCCTACCGCATGATGCCGAAGGATCTTGAAAAACTTTATGTGCGGAACACCATGGGCAAGATGGCGCCCTTTTCCTCCTTTGCATCAGGCCGTTGGGCAATGGGTTCTCCCAAGCTGGAACGTTATAATGCCTTTCCTTCCATCAATATCTGGGGCGAGCCGTCGCTGGGTCACAGCACCGGCGATGCCATGGCCGCCATGGAGGAACTGGCCGCCAAGCTGCCCCAGGGGTTTGGCTTTGACTGGAATGGGTTGTCCTACCAGGAGCGGATGGCCACAAAACAGGGGCCGATTCTCTACGCCTTTTCCATTTTCGTGATTTTTCTCTGCGTGGCAGCTCTGTATGAAAGCTGGACCATCCCGTTTGTCAACATGCTGATGCTGCCTCTGGGCGTATTTGGCGCGATATTGGCGACTTCACAACGGGGAATGCCCAACGATGTTTATTTCCAGAT
Organism: Desulfobacteraceae bacterium; assembly: GCA_027353395.1. Lineage (GTDB taxonomy): Bacteria > Desulfobacterota > Desulfobacteria > Desulfobacterales > Desulfosalsimonadaceae > SURF-3. Next base: position 6,405 of record DAIEHU010000011.1, on the reverse strand, counting down.
TGGTTTTTTGACCACCCTTGGCCTTTCAACCAAAAACGCTATTCTGATCATTCAGTTTATCAAAGAACGATTGGGACATGGCGCGGGCCTGATTGACGCGACGCTTGGGGCCGTTAGAACACGGTTTCGGCCCGTTATCATGACGTCGCTGGCGTTTTTCTTCGGGGTGCTGCCACTTGCCATTGCCAATGGAGCCGGGGCCGGCGCCATGAACGCGATCGGAACGGCGGTATGCGGCGGTATGCTTTCGGCCACGTTCATTGATCTTATTTTTATTCCAATGTTCTTTGTTCTGGTATCCAACATATTTAAACGAAAACAAAAAGGGCAAGCCCCGCGTCACGCGAATCCATCCACCGGCCCTCAGGAGGCATATTAAGATGAGAAGCAGAATATTAATTTTAGGGGCGTTGGTTTTCATTGGCGGCTGTTCTTTCGCCCCGCACTATACAAGGCCGGAAATGCCGGTTCCTGGGAACTGGCCGGAAGGCGCGGCCTATAGAGACGCCCTGAATACATCCGGAATGAAAATTCCAGAATTGCGCAGAGATGTGTTTTTTGCCGATCCGAAGTTGCGGAAGGTAATTGATACGGCCCTGGCTAATAACCGGGATCTCCGGCTGGCCGCCCTGAATATGGAAAGGGCTCAGGCCTTGTATGGCGTTCAGCGGGCCGAGCTGTTCCCGGCGGTAAATGCAACGGGCAGCGGGGGCAAACAGCGCTTTTCATCTGATTTGATAGCGCCCGGAGATCCGAGAACCGCCGAACAATACAGCGTCAACCTGGGCGTGGCTTCCTGGGAGATGGATTTTTTCGGGCGTATCCGCAGCCTGAAAGACCAGGCGCTGGAAGAATACCTGGCCACGGATGAGGCCCGCCGCAGCGTCCAGATCGGGCTGGTGGCGGAGGTCGCCAGGGTGTATCTGACCCTCGCTGCGGACCGGGAAAATCTCAAACTGGCCCAATCCACCCTGACAACTCAGCAGTCTGCCTATGATCTGATCCACCGGCAATACACCGTCGGGGTCGCCAGTGAACTGGATCTTCGTCAGGCGCAAACCCAGGTGGATACGGCAGCAGTGGATGCGGCCCGCTATACGCAACAGGCAGCCCAGGATCATAACGCATTAAATTTGCTGGCAGGCGCTCCGGTGCCGGAATATCTCCTGCCCGTGGATTTGGCAAACGTCAGCCCTCCCAAAGAAATTTTCCCCGGCCTGAAATCCGAAGTATTGTTAAACCGGCCGGATATTGTGGCGGCGGAGCATCAGCTTAAAGGGGCGTATGCCTTTATCGGCGCAGCCCGTTCCGCCTTTTTTCCGCGAATTTCGCTCACCACCTCCATCGGGACGGCGAGCAATGATCTATCCGGCCTTTTTGACGCCGGAACCGGCACCTGGAGCTTTGCTCCGCAGATTGCCGTGCCGGTTTTTGACGCCCGCACCTGGGCTGCGTACCGGGTCAGCAAAGCCCAGCGGGAAATCGCTCAGGCCCAGTATGAAAAGGCGATTCAGACAGCCTTCGGGGAGGTTGCCGATTCCCTGGCGGTAAGGGGCACTATCGACCGGCAACTGGCTTCCCAGCAATCCTTGACAAATGCGGTTGCCGACGCCTGCCGCCTTTCAAATCAGCGTTATGAAAAGGGCATCGACAGTTATCTGTCCGTCCTGGATGCGCAGCGGACGCTTTATGCAGCACAGCAGGGGCTTATTTCACTCCGTCTGGTCAAGCTCGCCAATCAGGTGCGGCTTTATGCAGTATTGGGCGGCGGCGGAGAATAGTTTTGCGATTCTATATGTCTGGAGGCAGGGATATGATGATTCAAAAGAAATTACTGGTATTGATGGATGGCTCGGAACGGTCCATAGAAACGGTGAATTATATAAAAGCATTTATCCCGCTTGATGAAAATACACGGATTGTGCTTTTCCATGTGTGGAGCGGCATGTCTGAAGCTTACCGAGAACTGGGAGCAGACCTCGCCCGCGCTGGCGAGGTGGGGCGATTGAGGAATCACGAAACAGAGCGGCAAGGCAAAATCCGGATGTATTTGGAAACAGCCAGAAAAATGTTGATCACCGGCGGGTTTCCGGAAGCCTCCATTGAAATCAAATTTCATCTTCTGGAAAAGGGGGTCGCCCGGGACATCATCGCTGAAGCAAGAAATGGTTACAGCGCGATTATCTTGAGAAGACGGGGGATGGGGGCGCTGGCAAGCATCATTCTCGGCAGTGTCGCCGTCAAACTGTTGCAATCATTGACGTTTATTCCAATGATCATTGTGGGCCAAGCCCCTCCGGTCAAAAAAATACTGCTGGCTGTTGACAGTTCCGAGTCTTCCATGAAAGCTGTGGAATTTACAGCCGCATGGATGGGCGGTCATGATTATGAGGCTTGTATTTTCCATGCGATTCCAGGTCTTGGATTGATTCATTTTGACCTTGCGGAAATGCGCCGGGCATGTACCGGAGGCGCAGCGGCGGATACCTGCATTGAGGCCTTTAAATTAAAAATCGCGCGAATGTTTCAGGTCATCAAAGACCGTCTCGTCTCATCCGGATTTGATCCTGAGAAAATATTCGAAAAAGTTGTTACCGGTGTTCTCAGCCGGTCCGAGGCCATCGTCAAAGAAGCGGAAGCTGGCGGATATGGCGCAATTGTTGTGGGGCGCAGAGGGCTTTCAAAAGTGGATGCGTTTTTCATGGGACGGGTTGGCCATAAGATTGTCTATGGCGGGAACCGGTTTACGGTATGGGTGGTTCCGTAACTGGATTCCGGAGGAGCGCTCAAGTCGACTTTGTAATATTATTTTCTTGCAATTACATATTGATTTAACTATATTTTTATTCGTGAAAGCGGCATCGAGGAGAGGAAAAGAACCGTAACCCAAGGAGAAACGCGATGCCACCCCTAAGCCGGCTCTGGCCGACGGATGGCGTCGATATGTATCATTTATGGAAAATTTCAGCGAATATTTTTCTTCCTAACGCCATGTTGTCACGGAAAAAGCCAGGCAATACACCAGCGGCCTAATGCAGGCAGTTTGCGTAAAAACATGGACAGGATGGCCGAGGTTGACCCTGACGCCAAATCCCGGAATCTTCACCAGTTTCTCACCCACAGCAAATGGGATTCGCAGGCAGTGATCGATCATGTTGCCCGTGATGGCAATGAACTGACCGGCGACGGTCAGATGACCGGGTTTCATCGATGAAAGTTCCTTTGCCAAGCAGGGGGAAATGCCGGTTGGCGCAGCGCGGCAATGGCTTGGCCGACTCCCAGCCGGGACACACGGTTATTAATAAAAAGGCACTTCAACTCATTGACTGGGATCAACTGTATACTTGGCTGGTATTTTTTATGCCTTTTGACGATCCGGCTTTTTGTCCTTTGGGGCTTGACAGGTCACATCCCAGCCATTAACGACCTATCGGCCATGTTTTTTTATGAGCGCCAGCCTCGTCATGTGGTTTGGCATGGAGGCGAATCGCGGCGCTGAAATAAAAAAATAAAAATTGCGATGTGAAAACAATAAGTGACTTTTATGCGATAAATAGGGGAAAATAATGCAAACCGTCATCCTTTGCGGAGGACTTGGCACCCGGCTCCGGGAAGAAACCGAATACCGCCCCAAGCCCATGGTGAATATCGGCAACCGGCCGATTCTCTGGCATATCATGAAAATTTACGCCCATTATCAGCATCAGGAGTTCGTTCTCGCGCTCGGATACAAAGGAGAAATGATAAAGGATTATTTCTATCATTATGAAATTATGAATAATGATGTAACCTTGGAATTGGGACATCACGGTGCTTTTCAGATACATGACTGCCACAATGAGACCGGATGGAAAATCACTTTGGCGAACACAGGTGAGCAGACCCTCAAAGGCGGACGCATCAAACGGATTGAAAAATATATCAGTGACGACACCTTTTTGCTGACTTATGGAGATGGCGTCGCGGATATCGATATTGATCAACTTTTGCGGTTTCATTTTGCGCATGGAAAAATTGCCACCCTGACAGGCATCAGCCCTGCGGCCCAGTTCGGAGAACTGAAAACCGACGGCGACCAGGTGAAATCCTTTCAGGAAAAACCCCAAAAAGTGGAAAACGGAAGCTTGGTGAGCGGTGGATTCTTTGTACTCAACCGCAAAATTTTTGATTATCTTACAGACGATGAAACCTGTGATTTTGAATATGGCGCGCTGGAACATCTGGCTGAAAAACGTGAGTTGATGGTATATCGCCATGACGGGTTCTGGGCTTGTATGGATACCTTGCGGGATATGGAACGGCTCAACCGGTTATGGAATGAAGGGGAAGCCAAATGGAAAATTTGGTAATTCATACCAAAGACAGATGACAATGGATACCCTTTTTGCGGGAGTTTACCGAAATCGGAAAGTCCTGATTACGGGTCATACGGGTTTTAAAGGTTCCTGGCTGGCTTTTTGGCTCCGATTGATGGGGGCTGAGGTTTGTGGATATTCTCTGGCACCGGAGACCAATCCCAGTCATTTTTCACTGCTGAATTTAAATATGCATTCCATCATCGCCGATATTCGCGATTTGCAATCCCTGACGGTGTGCTTTCAAACCTTCCAGCCGGAAATTGTCTTCCATCTGGCGGCCCAGTCCCTGGTGCGGCGGTCTTACCGGAATCCTATTGAAACATTTGCAACCAATGTCATGGGAACGGCCAATGTGCTTGAGGCTTGTAGAAACACAAACTCCGCACACGCCGTGGTGATTGTCACCAGCGACAAGTGTTACCGGAATAATGACTGCGAATGGGGATACCGGGAAAATGATCCAATGGGCGGACGCGACCCTTACAGTGCTTCCAAGGGATGCGCGGAACTGGTGACCGCTGCTTACCGCGCTTCATTTTTTGGAGAAAAACCGGATACCGGTCTTAAACCGCTGATTTCAACCGTCCGTGCCGGAAACGTTATCGGCGGTGGGGACTGGGCCGAAGACCGGCTGGTTCCGGATGCGGTCAGGGCCGCAAGCCGGAGGGAAACATTAAAAATTCGGAATCCCCATGCCATCCGGCCTTGGCAGCATGTGCTGGAGCCGCTTTCCGGTTATTTGATGCTGGGACAAAAATTGCTTGAAGGCAAAAGCGAATTTGCCGATGCCTGGAATTTCGGCCCCCAGGATGATGATGCGCTGACGGTGCGAGAGGTGATGAATGCCCTGAAAATACACTGGTCTCTCCTGGATTTTATTGAAGAATCTGAAAATAATCAGCCTCATGAAGCTGGAATGCTCAAGCTGGATTCCTCAAGGGCCAAGCAAACGCTCGGATGGCGGCCGGTATGGGATTGCGGACAGGCCATTTTGCAGGCAGCCAAATGGTATCAGGCATTTTATGACCGTAACGTCATTTCCACCCGGTCAGATATGGATGATTACCTTTTTGCCGCCCGATCCAAAGGGGTGATATGGATGAAATGAACAGACGATTCGAATTAATAGAATTGCCTTTGTCTGGTCTGTTCATGATCCGGCGAAAACGGATGGGGGATAACCGGGGTTATCTGGAACGCCTTTTTTGCGCTCATGAGCTGGCAGAAGCAGGCTGGACAGATCCCATTGCGCAAATCAATCAGACCCATACCGACAGAAAGGGAACCATCCGGGGAATGCATTTTCAGCATCCGCCCCATGCTGAGAAAAAATTGGTTATGTGCCTGAAAGGCGGGGTTTTTGATGTGGCAATTGACATCAGAAAAGATTCACCCACCTTTTTAAAATGGCATGGGGAAATTTTATCACCGGAAATCTCAATCGCTCTGCTGATACCTGAAGGCTTTGCACACGGATTTCAAACCCTGACTCCTGACGTGGAAATGCTTTATTGCCATTCCGCGTTTTATGCGCCAGGGCGCGAGGCCGGGATTCATCCCAATGACCCGGCAATAAACATAATTTGGCCGAACGAAATTATGGAAATGTCGGACAGGGACAAAGAACATCCTTTTCTTGATTCAACGTTTGACGGGGTGACTTTATGAATTGCCGCCACTGTGGATTGGAACTGACCATTCCATTTATTGATCTGGGGGTTGCGCCGCCGTCAAATGCATATTTGAGTGCCGCGGATTTACGCGTTCCCGAAAAATGGTATCCGCTTCGGGTGATGGTTTGTAAAGAATGCTGGCTGGTGCAGACTGAAGATTATGCGTGCGCCGATGAACTTTTCCAGCCTAATTACGCCTATTTTTCATCAACATCCACCACTTGGATGGAACATGCCGCCGCCTATTGCGCCATGATCCGCCGGCGTTTGTCCTTGACGCAAAGCAGCATGGTTATTGAAGTGGCATCAAATGACGGGTATTTGTTAAAAAATTTTTTGTCTGCGGGCATCCCCTGTTTGGGAATTGAACCCAC
>DAIEHU010000119.1 GCA_027353395.1 Desulfobacteraceae bacterium | reverse complement strand
ATCTAACCGGTCCGTCAGAATGTTTAATTCGCCATAGGTAAGCACCATGCCGCCAAAATGGATGGCGATGCGGTCTGGCGCGCGCTTGGCCGTGTTTTTGAGAAAATAATGTACGGGTTTGTTAGGATAGTTGAGGTTTTTGGGCCATTGTTCCGGCCAGGCCGAAAAATTTTTGATCATGGCGTCTCCTTGTCGGGTGTTTGTGTTCGCGGGGTATCAATTCGTGCGGATACGGGGAAAACTTTCATTTCACACTATACCACAGATTTTAGCTATCAAACAACTGATAAATGATAATTTTATAAATAATTTAATAAGTTAAATTTTTATTTGAATTGTTGCTTGCGGCCATGTTATTTTATTGCCGTCCATCATACCGCCGAATTTCCAACCTGTAACCTTTATCTCAGGGAGGCCGCCATGAAAACATCGCGACGATCTATTGAAAAAATTGTTGAAGACCAGATACTTCAATGGAACCGGTTTCATCCGGAGAAAAAAGAGGGAGCCAAACAGGTGAGCGTGATCACTGTTTCCCGGGAATCCGGGAGCGGTGGAACACTTATGGCGGCCAAGCTGGCCAAAGATATGGGCTTTGACCTGTTTCACCGGGAGGTGATTCAGGAAATGGCGGAAAGCGCCCACATCAGCGCGCGGATTGTGGAAACACTCGATGAAAAAGGGCTTTCCGTGCTTGAGAATTCCATTGCCGCCATGATCAGAGACCGTCATCTCTGGCCGGACGAGTTCATGCGCCATCTGCTGAAAGTGGTGGGAACCATCGGCAAGCATGGCAGGGCCGTGATTGTTGGCCGCGGCGCACAATATATCCTGCCGTTTGATGAAACCCTGAAGGTGCGCGTGATTGCGCCTCTGGCGCTTAGAATTTACAATGTATCCCATGAACTCGGCATAGAAGAAGGAGAGGCCGAGAGGATGATTTTAAAAACCGATGCCGACCGCCGGTCGTTTTCCCGTAAATATTTTTATGCGGACGTCACAGACCCCCTTCAATATGACCTGATCATCAATACCGCGCGGGTGACTGTGGATGCAGGGGTGGAAATTGTGAAAGCCGCATTGCGGCAGATGAACGACAGGGCGAACGATTGAAAATGAAAGATATATGACGGCTGACGGGGAAGCGCATTCCCGGCGGTGTGCGTCACAACTGGATCATGGGGCCGGCCGCGGACTGCGCCGCCACGGTTACGCTAAGGCGCGTGTCGATTAATGCTTCAGTCACCACCCGCAAGGCGGTTTCCGGCGTATTGTTGGTTTCGCTCAAGTGCCCCAGAATCACATGGGAAAGCCCGTCATGCAGGACTTCCATGAGCAGTTCCCGTGAAGATTCGTTGGAAAGGTGGCCGGTTCGGCTCTTGATCCGCTGTTTGAGGGGCCATGGGTAAGGGCCGTGTTCGAGCATATGCAAGTCGTGATTGGCTTCGAGTACCAGGCAGCGGCAGTCTTTCAAATGGGTTTTGACCATGGCGGTGGCGATGCCCAGATCGGTGGCGATGCCTATTTTCTGGCCGTTGCTTCCAATGGTGAATCCGGCCGGGTCACTGGCGTCATGTGAAATGGAAAACGGGCGGATGGCGAGGGTGTTGATGGCAAACGTCATGCCGCAGGAAAAATGCCGGACATGAGGGATATCGCCGAGCTGTACGGAGGCCGTAGCAGTCTGGGGGGACAGGTACACCGGGAGATTGTGTCTTCTGGCAAGAACCCCCACGCCCTGGATATGATCCGCATGCTCGTGGGAAACAATAATAGCGTCAAGGCTGGTGATGGGGATATTCCTTGACTTTAGCCGACGTTCGATTTCAATGCCGGAAAGACCGGCGTCAATCAGAATAGCGGTTTCGCCGTTTGAAATATAGATGGAATTGCCCTTGCTGCCGCTGGCGAGTGTGCAGATTCGCATTTGGGGTTCGCGTCAACCTGAAAGAAAATCAGAGGATTTATCAGATGCCGGTGTGTCCGAATCCGCCGGTATCGCGTAAGGAATTATCCAGAACCGCCACCAGTTCACATTCCGCCTGGCAGATCCGGTTGATGACCATTTGCGCGATGCGGTCTCCCCGGCGGATGGTGTAGGCGGTTTTACCGAAATTGATGAGGGCGATTTTCACTTCCCCCCGGTAATCCGCATCAATGGTTCCGGGGGAATTGATAATTCCGATGCCGTGTTTGACGGCCAGTCCGCTTCTGGGCCGGATCTGGGCTTCGACGCCTTCCGGCAGTGAAATGGCGAACCCTGTGGGGATCAAGCTGATTTCGCCCGGAGCAAGCACAATGGGCGTTTCCACCGCCGCGCAAATATCCATGCCTGCCGAATGCGGAGTCATGTACCGGGGAAGGGGGATATCCGCATCCTTTTCCTGCCGCACCCGGCAGCATGTGATGATAGTCGTATCAGGCATCGGCGGCCATTTAATCCTGCTCCGGTTTCTCTTCTTTGGCGTCTTCCAGAAGCGCCTTGCGGCTCAGTTTGATTTTGCCGTCCTTGGAAACATCCAGCACTTTGACCTTGATGATGTCGCCTTCCTTGACAACGTCCGTCACCTGTTTGACACGATAGTTGGCAAGCTCGGAAATGTGAACCAGCCCGTCGGTTTTGGGCTTGATCTGGACAAAAGCCCCAAAATCGGTTATTTTGACGACCTTGCCTTCATACACGGCCCCGATCACAGGGTCCATGCCGATGTCCTGAATGATCTGAACGGCCCGGTCGCCTTCATCCTTGTTCACCGCCGCGATTTTCACGATACCCTTGTCGCCGATTTCAATCTGGGTGTTGGTTTCACTCTGGATGGCCCGGATCATCTTGCCGCCGGGACCGATCACTTCTCCGATACGCTCCGGATTGATCTGGATGGTATAGACAATGGGCGCATAGGGGGACATCTCCGCTTTCGGGGCGCTGATGGCTTCTTTCATTTTCCCTAAGATGTGCAGCCGGCCCTGTTTGGCCTGATCCAGGGCTTTTTCCATAATGGCGCGGGAAAGCTCATGAATCTTGATGTCCATTTGCAGGGCGGTGATGCCATCAGCCGTTCCGGCCACTTTAAAATCCATATCCCCGGTGTGGTCTTCATCTCCCAGAATATCCGAAAGAACCACCGTGGTGTCGCCATCCGTCACCAGTCCCATGGCGATCCCGGAAACAGGGGCCTTGATGGGAACCCCGCCATCCATTAACGCCATGGATGCTGAACAGACGGTGCCCATGGATGAAGAACCATTAGACTCAAGTACTTCGGACACCAGCCGGATGGTATAATCAAATTCTTCCTTGGACGGCAACACTTTTTCAATGGCCCGTCTGGCCAAAGAGCCGTGGCCGATATCTCTGCGGCTTGGGCCGCCCAAGCGCCGGACTTCTCCGACGCTGTATGGGGGGAAATTGTAATGCAGCATAAACGGACGGTTTTCCTCGCCGCTCAAGGTCTCAATCCGCTGTTCATCGGGGCCAGAGCCCAATGTCAGAATGCCGAGTACCTGGGTTTCGCCCCTGGTAAACAGGGCGCTGCCGTGGACCCTGGGCAGGATACCCACTTCGCAGGCAATGGGACGGATTTCGTCAAACCGTCGGCTGTCGATGCGATGCCCGTGTTTGAGAATCATCTCACGGCATACGGTTTTTTCAAGATCATGGAAAATGGCGGAGACTTCTTTTTTCCGCTCTGCATAAGCTTCACCCAGATTTTCAAAAATTTCATTTTTGAGCGCTGAAAGGGCGTTGCTCCGGTCTGATTTTCCGGGAATCGCTACCGCTTCAGCGATTTTCTGACGGGCCGCTGCGTCAATCTTTGCCACCAGTTCCGGATCATTTTCCTTGGGCGTTAAGGCGCGTTTCGCCACCCCGGCGCTTTGGACCAGTTTTTCCTGAATGGCGATAATGGGTTGCAGTTGCTCATGGCCGAAAAAAATGGCTTCCAGCATCTCGGCTTCGCTGACGATATTGCCGCCGCCTTCCACCATGACGATGCCGGTTTTGGACCCGGCCACAATGACGCTGATGTCTGAAATTTTTCGCTGTTCAATGGTCGGGTTGGCGATCAACTGGCCGTCAATGCGTCCCACGCGAACGCAGGCCACTGGTCCCTGAAACGGGATGTCAGAGATCATCAGCGCCGCGGACGCGCCGTTTAATGCGAGAATATCCGGATCGTTGACCTTATCCATGGACAGCACGGTGATGATGACCTGGGTTTCAAAGGCGTAGCCTTTGGGGAACAGGGGCCGGATGGGCCTGTCGGTAAGCCGTGCGGTGAGGGTCTCTTTGTCGCTGGGCCGACCGATTTCCCGCCGGAAATAGTTGCCGGGAATCCGCCCTGCCGAATAAATTCTTTCCTGATATTCAACGGTAAGGGGTAGAAAGTCGATTTCCGGTTTTTCGTCTTTTGCCGCAACTACCGTGACCAGCGCAATGGTTTCCCCGTATTGAACCATTACCGCTCCGGAAGCCTGTTTGGCGACTTTTCCGGTTTGAAGGCTTAGTGTCTGGCCTCCGATTTCCGTACTGAATGTAATTTCCATAATCAATTAATCTCCTGATAACAAACCGGCGTTTAACAGCTCCATTTCAAAAGCCCGTGCAACTGCCTGAATGAAAATATGGTTTGGCCCTTAAACACCGACATGCCGGATATATACTGACACACATCACTTCAAGGGGATTGTTTTTTTTAGCGCCTGAGTTCCAGCTCTTTGATGATGGAGCGGTAGCGCTGGACATCTTTGTGCTTCACATAGTTCAGCATTCTGCGCCGCTTGCCGACCATGATCAGCAGACCTCTCCGGGAATGGTGATCTTTTTTGTGGATCTTTAAGTGCTCGGTCAGATGGACGATCCGGTCGGTTAAAAGGGCGATCTGAACTTCCGGTGACCCGGTATCCGTTTCATGAAGCTTGAAGCGGTTGATGGTCTCCGTTTTTTTCTGCTCTGGGATATTCACTTTTTCCTCCTCTGTATGTGACTATTTTTCTATCATGAATTATTTTTGCATCATATTATGGATTGCAAAAAACACAACAATAATTATAACCGTTTTTGTTTTCGTTCCGGCGCACCACTGCAAGGAGCCGGTTGTCCCCGTCAATGATTTTGATCAAGGGAGCGCCGTCATATCCGGTTGACATGGCTGCCTCCATGTGCGCATCGGCTGGCATGTCAATGGCCGACAGCGGTTTTCCGTGCCTTATCTTTTCCACCAGGCCGGTATCGGCCATGGCCGCTGGTATTTCCGGAAGCGCATCCGGCATGGGAATCAGTCTGCCGGAAAGTGTTTCCAACGACCGGTGCGAGACGATATCATCCAGGGACATGGCGTCATGGATGCTGTATCCGCCGCATTCGATTCGTTTCAGGGCGCTGAGATGCCCGCCGCATCCAAGCGCCGTCCCTATATCCGCGCACAGGGTTCGGATATAAGTGCCGGAGGAGCACTCCACCTCGATCTGGACCTCCGGCAGATCAATCTCCATAACATGAATACCGGCTATGAAAATTTTCCGGGACGGCTTGGTCACTGGTGTTCCCCTTCTGGCGTATTTGTAAAGGGGCGTTCCTTTATGCTTTAATGCTGAGTACGCCGGGGGAATCTGGTTGATTTCACCTTCAAACTGCCGGCATGCCGCACGCACAGACAGCCCGGAAACCGTGTCTATGGGCCGGTTCGCCATAATATTTCCGGTGGCGTCTAAAGTGTCCGTTTCAACGCCTAATTTTAAAACCGCCACATATTTTTTGGGCCTGTCTTGAAAGAACTGGAAGAGCCGCGTCGCCTGATTGATGGCGCAGACCATGACGCCGGTCGCCATGGGATCCAGTGTGCCGCTGTGGCCGATTTTGTTGATGCCTGGTATTTTTTTTATCCGGCCGATCAGTTGGGCCGACGACAGCCCTTGGGGTTTGTCAACAATCAATATGCCGCTGGATTCCTGGTTCATTTGGCCGCAACGCACCGGTTATGATGATTAATCCGTCCGCCTCCCGTTCTATTGGTCCCTAAAGTTTTTCTGAAAAATAAAAAATGGTTTTTTTTAGCTCCGGCAACGTCGATTGAATGTCAAACCCGGCCGCGTTTTGATGTCCGCCGCCCCCAAAAGCGGAAGCTATGGCCGCCACATTCACCGCACCATCGGAACGCAGGCTAACATGAAAATCACTGCCGAGTCTTTTGTCCCTGCTGCGCTGCCGTTCAAAGAGAAGAACCGCCAGTTTCACGTTTTCAATTTGTTTGGCATAGTTGATCAAGCCACTGACGTCCTCAAGTTTTAACCCGGTGCTTTTAAACATGTTCTGGGTCAGGGTCATGATGGACATTCTGCCGTTCGAAGACAACTCTATGGAATCATAGAGCATATTGAGCAGTTTGACCCGGCTGAGGGAAATGGTTTCATACACATGGTGGGCCACTTTGTGGGGATCGGCGCCATATAAAACCATTTGATGTGATATTTCAAATGCTTCCGGAGTCGTGTTGGAAAACCGGAAAGAACCGGTATCCGCCATAATGCCCGTATAAATGGAATACGCCATCCCTGTGGTGATGGGGATATTTATTTGTTTGATCAGGCGGTAAACGATTTCCGCCGTTGACGACGCCGCCGGGTCAATGTATTGATACCTGCCGAACCGTGTATTGGTTGTATGATGATCAATATTGATCATCATGGGAATTCTAGAAACCGCTTCCGCCGCCTCTCCGATCCGGTGGAGATCGGAACAGTCCAGAATAATCGCCGTATCAAATCCGGTGATATCCCCGATTGTCTGATGCACCAGATGCAGCGACGGCAGGAATTGATAGATTGCCGGAATCGGGCTTTCGTTATAAAGCCAGACCTTTTTTTTGATTTCTTCCAGTCCGATGCCCAGGCTGATCAGCGATCCGATGGCGTCTCCATCCGGATTGGCATGTGATGCAATCAGTATGCGTTCACTTTTTTTCAGTTGATCGATGATTTGTTGACTGTTCATTTGCTATATTTTTTAATACGGAATCGATATGGAATCCGTATTCAATGGAATTGTCATAGTAAAATTGAAGCTCAGGCATATATCGGAGATTGAGTTTCTGCGCAAGTGTATATTTGATAAAGCCTTTCGCTTTGTCAAATCCGGCCAGCGCGTCGTCTTTGGTTGAGATCAGATCGGAAATCACGAAGTATATTTTCGCCAGTTTCAGATCCGGCGTCATCTTGACGCCTGTCACCGTCGCTGACGTCAGGCGCGGGTCATTAATTCCACGTTGCAAGAGGCCTGATAGCGCTTCATGGATTAATCCGCCGACCCTGCTGGTTCTGTCAAAAGGCTTGCTATTCATATATTGATGATTTCCATTTCCGCATCCATCATTTCCGCCAATTGGTTTTATGGCATCGTTGCTTTGATTTCTTCCATATAATAACACTCGATCACGTCGCCGACCTTGATGTCATTATAATTTTCAATGTGGATACCGCACTCGTAATTTTGAAGCACTTCCTTCACATCATCCTTGAAACGTCTCAATGTTGCGATTTTACCGTTGAAAGTGACGATGCCGTCCCGGATCAGGCGAACCTGGCCACCCCTTCTGACTTTGCCGCTGGTGACATAACATCCTGCGATAGTACCGATACCCGGCACATGAAAGGTTTCCCGGACTTCAGCGGCTCCCAGCACTTTCTCTTCAAACTTGGCATCCATCATGCCCACCATCGCGTC
>DAIEHU010000118.1 GCA_027353395.1 Desulfobacteraceae bacterium | reverse complement strand
AATTTTTTCCGCTTTTGCGTGTTTGATCCGGTCGATAATGGTGGTGAGGTCCGCCGGTTTTTCGATCAAATCCATGGCCCCGAGTTTCATGGCCGCAATGCCTTTTTCCACAGTGGCATGCCCGGTCAGCAGAATAATCTGAAGGTCCGGATTTTTCTGCTTCATGATTTTAAGGGTTTCCAGGCCGTCCACTTCCGGCATCTGGAGATCCAGCACCACCGCATCATAAGATTGCTCGTCAATCATCCGCAGGGCTTCTTTGGCGCAGGTGGCGGTGGATACGTCCATGTCCCGGGTTTTCAGACGGTCGGATATGAGGCTTAAAAAATCCACTTCGTCATCCACGATCAAAACTTTATCTGACATCAGGAAGCTCCTTTTCATATATGCCAAGGTTTTGCATTTTATATCTTATTGTTTCTGTTGTGATATCGCAGGCTGACGGATATCATCCGGTAGCGATATCGTTATCCGGCCCTGATTCGCCGCCGGATGGCAGGCCGCATTCAGGGCATCCAGCATCATGCCTCCGGTTTGTGCGAGAAAATCCAGGACGCTTTCATCCGTGAGCCGGTCCAGCCCCGAAAAACGGATTTCCGCGCCGGTTCGGGTTTTCGCCGGTTCCATCATTATGTTTTTATTCTCCCCGCACACGGTCATGACAAAATTCACCATGAGCCAGATCAGGTTCTGGAGGAAAAACGGATGGGTGAACACCGCAGGCGGCTGATCCGGGACGGTGACGGCCAGCCGGAAACCTTTTGTCACCACCGTGCGTTCGGAAAGGTGCGCCATCAACTCCACCAGCTCATTTAAATCCGTCTGCCGGGAATCTTCATCCAGGCTGTGGGCCAGCCGGTTCATGTTCTTGAGGATGGCGTTTGACCGCTGCACCTGTTTCAGCATGGTCGACGCAAGGGCCGCAAGCCGGTCCGGATCCAGGGGAATTCCTTTCCGGGCCATGAGGGTGACGTCTTCCAGGTAGCCGGCGCTTTCATTCATTACCGCCAGCGAATTTTTAATTTCGTGGGTGATGGACGCTGAAATCTTAGAAAAAAACGTGAGTCCGGCGTCTCCCAGGGGGTCTATGCAAATACTCATGCCATGCGCTCCCTATGTTGCCAGTGCGGTTTTTATTTTATCGATCAGGTCATTGATATTGATGGGTTTCATCAGGTAATACGCCGCCTCGGCAGAGCCTGCCTTGTAATCTTCCTCGGACCCATGACCGGTCACATAGATGGTTTTGATTCCCGGCTGTTTTTTTTCGAGAATCTGCCTTAACTGCCGCCCGCCCATATGGGGCATCTTCACATCCAGCACCACCAGGTCGTAATGCCGGGTGTCGATAATTTGTTCAGCTTCCCTGGCGCTGGTCACCCAGTCGGCTTCAATGTCCCGCAAAGACAGCCGCTCCGCCAGAGTGGATACAAATTCTTTTTCATCATCTACAAGCAGAATGCGCATGGTTGCTCCCTTTTAATGTTTCGGTTGGAGATTCTTCCCGATGGCCCGCGGCAGGGTGATGGTGAATGTGGTGCCAATCCCGGGTTCACTCGCCACATCAATGGCGCCTCCAAGCTCCTGAACCAGGGAATAGGTGATGGAAAGCCCGAGTCCGGTCCCGCCGGCATTTGTCTTGGTTGAAAAAAAAGGTTCAAAAATCTGTTTCAGGTCTTTTGCCGGAATGCCGCACCCGTTATCCGCCACAATGATGCGGATATGGGTATCATTATATTTTAGAGCGGAAATATCCAGGCGCCCGCCCTCGGCCAAAGCCGCAAACGCGTTGTTCACAAGGTTCAGCAGAATCTGCTGGAGTTTCCCCAGATCGCTCTCAAATTGGGGGATATCCGGTGACACATGAACCGAAACCGCAATATTGCGGTATTCCGCTTCCTTGCTCAAAAAACCGATAACGCCCTGAATAACCTTTTCCAGATCCACCGGCTGAAAGCTGGAATCCATATGCCGTGCGAAACTTAAGAGCTGCCGGGTGATGGCCCCGCACCGGGCCACGGAATCGTGGATGGAATCCACCAGGCCGATAAGCTTTTCATCATGGGCATATTGCTGTTTTAATAGAAAAATATCTTTTATCAGACCGGATTTTTCGTTTATGATGGCCAGCGGATTGTTGATTTCATGGGCCACTCCCGCGGCCAGCCGCCCGATGGACGCAAGCTTGTTGGCGTATTCCACCTGATGCAGGGTTTTGATCCGCCGCTGATCGGCAAGATAGATATTATTCACAAAATACGTCGCAAATCCGATCACCCCCACCATGACAATGAGAATACCCCCGGACAGAAAAAGGAAAATCTGAAGCCGGGTCTTGTGCCAGACCTTCATCAGGTCGCTTTTGTTTTTGGCGATCATCAAAATAAACGGCGTGTCCGGAATATAGGCGTATCCCACGATCAACGTCTCTTTTCCGGGCTCATCATATTGAAATACTTCTGTTTTTGATGAAAATGGGGGGACAGGGATGGTGATTTTTTCAAAATTCTTTTCGCGGTTCGCCGCGGTGGTTTGAAGGATACCCTGGCCGTTGATGATAAACGCATTGCCATGAGCGCTTAATTCCAGATTGGACAACAGATCATTCAACTGGTCTGTATCAACTGATGTGCGCAGAACATAAAAAGTACCGTCCGGCAGGTCGTACTTCACGGCGATCACCAGATGGGGCTCGTTGCGGAACCCTAAAAAAACATCAGAGACGAAAATGCCTTTTTCAATTACTTTCCGGAACCATTTCTGGCCGCTGTAATCCTTGCCTTCCAGATAATAGGGGCCGATATAAGCAACCTGCCGTCCGGTGGCATCGATCACGCCGATATCGGTGACGCCGCCAAATGCTTTTTGAAGATTTTCCAGAATGACGGCCAAGCGCAGCGGGTCCATTAAATCTTCAATCATATTGTCATGAACGATAAAATCCAGAGCGGATTTCCGCTCCGCCAGAAACCCGGAGATGGTCCGCCTGGTATTGGAAACCGTCCGGGAAGTGCGTTCCATGGTTTCGGATAAAACAGCCTTCCGGCTGACGTTGTAATCAATCCAGGTGATGGCGAAAAGCGGCAGGATGGCGGACAGGGCGGTCAACATCACGGCGGATCGCCAGAGCCGGCCATAACTGACGATGTGCTTCTGCAGCGGGTCATCGGAAGGCTTCGCGGCCCACAAGAAACTGGGTTTAAACAATTTGAATGAAATGGACATGGGTTTTACCTTCAGCCTTCCGCCTTCAGTCCGTCCCCCTTCTTTTGCACCTTTTCGTTGGCCGCTTTCAGGGTCTTACTCAAGACATCGATATCCACGGGTTTGTGCAGATAGGCGAACGCCCCGAGTTCCATGCAGATTTGCCGGTCTGCTTCCGACCCGTGGCCGGTCAGGATGATGACTTCAATATCCGGGCGGGTCTGCTTGACCTTGCGCAGCACTTCAATGCCGTCGATACCCGGCATTTTCAAATCAAGAATCATGACTTCCGGCTCTTCCTCGTCCACCATGCTCAAGGCCGATTCGCCATCGTATGCCACGGCGGAACCCATGTCCCGCATGATGAGCCGTTCGGACAGGGTCTGGACGAATTCCCGCTCATCATCCACCAGCAGGATTTTGGCCGGCATCTGAAAATCGTACTTCCGGTAAATATCCGGCTGATGAAAATTCTCCCCCACCCCGGTCTCCACGGCGGCCACTCCGGAAATTTTCATCACAATCTCCTTGAGTTCTTCTTCCAGCCGGGACAGCAGCATCACATGCTTGTTGATGGTAATGCGCACCGTTGCGTTTTTGGCGCTGGTGGCGACATTGTGCCCGGCGTTGGCCAAAGCTTCGCCCGCGCGAGCCGCCAGTTGAAAATCGGATACCGCCTGCCTGGACCGGCCGGTCCGCCTCACCACTTCGGAGGCGGCATGCTGGGTGATCAAAGCCACTGCTTCCGAATCGGATATTTTGTCCGTAGGGATCATGATATCATAGAGCGCCGGCTCCCATGGGTCGGTTGCGCCCCGCACAGCGCCTGTCCACGCCGCGATATTTTCATCCTGCCGGCGAATCAGGGCTGCGGCTTCTTTTTCCGAAACCTTCTCCTGCTGCTGAGCGGCCAGCAGGCGGTATTTCATGTCCGCAATGATGCAGACCCGCAGCACATGGCTAATGGTATCCGGAATCAGGAGGCCGGTTAGGCCGTCGATGATGAGGTCGTCAGCATCCAGCATTCCGGCCAGGACCAGACGCAGGTAAGCGATGGACCGCTCTTTTTCATGGGTGAACTGGTTGAAAATGGATGTTTTGGCGGAAAACGCGCCCTGTATTTTCCGGTCGGAAATACCCGATATCCGGGCGGCTTCCGCAACTATCATCGGATCGTCAATCCGCCGGAACCCGGTTTGCGCCGCGCACTTTTGAATAACCGTTTCGCTGTTGCAGTAAGCGCCGCTCATGATGGTGATAATCGACATATCGCTATTCCTTTTTTAAGGGTTATGAAATCCGGCAAACCGTGGTCAACGGGCAATGGGCTTCCTGGCCGTTTTGATGGGCGTTCGCATGAACCGCGCAAATGGCTTTTTCCATGGTCGGATAGATATTTTCCGGACGGATTTTGGCCATGAGATGGGTCCGCTGAAATACTTTCATCACCGATTCATTCACGCCGCTAAATGATAGCTGGACCCCTGCGGATCTCACGTTTTCAATCAACAGAGACAGCACTTCCTCGCCGGAAGCGTCGATATCGTTGATGGCGTTGGCCACGATCACAATATGCTTCAGGCTTTTCCGGTTCATCATGCGTTCGTTGATTTTGTCTTCCAGGTAACTCGCGTTGGCAAAAAACAAAGGCCCTTCAAAACGTACCAGGTCAATGTATTCGCACTGGGCCAGGCCGTGGGTCATGGCATCCCGAAGCGCGTCGTCCTCATGCCGGGACAAGGAGATGACGGTGGGACGCATGCTTTTGTATAAAAACATCCCCAGCGACAACACAACCCCCACCATGATGCCCTTGTCCAGATGAGGGGCAAAGGCAAGCGTGAACAGAAATGTGATAATGGAAATGGCGCCGTCATACCATTGAACGTTCCAGGCATGGACAAACCCGCTGACGTTGATCAGCCCGATGACCGCCATCATGATCACCGCCGCCAGAACCGATTGGGGCAGGTGATACAGCAGCGGGGTCAGGAAAAGAAGCACAATCAGAACCGCCAGACTGGTAAAAGCGCTGGACAGGCCCGTCATGGCCCCTGCCTGAAGATTGACTGCGGACCGTGAGAATGATCCGGAAACCGGATAGCTTTTGCCCACTGCCCCGATTATATTGGCCAATCCCTGGCCGATAAGCTCCTGATTGGGGTCGATCCTCTGGCCGGTCTTGGCCGCCATGGCTTTGGCAATGGAAATAGCTTCCATAAACCCCAGAAGAGAGATGATCGCCGCAAAGGGAAACAGACGGAGCATGATTTTAAAATCAATTTTGGGAATGGAAAAAGCCGGCAGGCCCTGGGGGATTTCACCGATCACCGCGCCGCCGCCCACCATGGTGATTTTTTTCATGTCCAGGGTCTTGTTGCCCACCTTGAGCCGCCACACCCGTTTATCCTTCTGATCTTTGACCAGGGGATCATCCTTGAGCAGGAACGACATGCCGGTCTCTTTGGTCCCTTTTGCATAAAAAAGCATGGACCGGAGTTTGTTACGGGTGGCTGCGGCATCTTTTTTAAACGTGTCGATCTGATAATTGATCACGCTGTTGTCATGTTCCGCATTCAGAACGCCCATGCCGTCATGGCCGGCTTTGGCCTCATCCAGCACTTTGGTGATACGGGTGCGCTGTTCCGTGGCATTGTTAATGGACGCCACGGCCCGGTTAAAATCAGCCATCAAGGTCTGGACCTCCGGGACTTCGATGGCGGTGGCCGCCACTTTCGCGTTGTGTTCGAACCCTCCAAAAAAGGAAATGGTTGTGGTGACCACCACGGCCGCCAGCACATTGGGAATACGGGGATTGATGCGCCTGAGGCCGTACATGATGCCAAAAGCCAGCGCTCCCATGGCGAGCGTCGGCCAGTGGGTGTAATGAAATGCAGCCTCGCAAACCCGGATAATGGTTTCATAGTGGTGTGTCGCCTCATCCACATCCACCCCGAACATCTTGGAAAGCTGAGAGGATGCGATGATGATGGCGGCCGCGTTGGTGAACCCGTTGACCACCGGATGGGACAAAAAATTCACCACCACGCCGAGCCGGAGCACGCCCAGGCAAAACTGAAAGATACCCACCATCAATGCCAGCAAAATGGCATATACAATATAGCCTTCGCTGCCAGCGCTGGCGAGCGGGCTGAGGGAGGCCGCGGTCATCAGCGACACCACCGCCACCGGGCCGGTGGCCAATTGCCGGCTGGACCCGAACAGGGATGCAATCACCGGCGGCAGAAATGCGGCATACAATCCGTAATAGGATGGCAGTCCAGCGAGCTGGGCATAAGCCATGGACTGGGGAATCAGGACCAGGGCCACGGTCAGGCCCGCCAGCGCGTCAATTTTCAGTTTGTCAAGGCTGTAGTCCTTCAGCCAGGCCATGAAAGGAAAAATCATATTGATCATTGGAAACACCGCCTATTGTTTCTGATTTTGATTTGCCGCCATTTGCCGGATGCAGGCGATCAGTTCATTATACAGCGCGCCTGCATCATATAAATTGCAGTTTTTGAACCGGACAATACCATCTACCGTTGACAGAATCACCAGGGCTGTTTTACGGGGGGACAATTCCCTGACGGACCCGTCGCTTTGCCCTTCTGACAGCGCTTTTTCAAAAATATCGACAAAACAGTTGTAAATATCTTCCAGATACCGTCGGCAGATTTCATTCTCTTCCGCCAGTTTGTAAGGGTAATACCGGTGAAGCAGCAGAAACCATTCCGTCTTTGAGCCTGCCAGATACAGGTAAAACGAGACACTGGCGTCAAGCATTTCAAGGCCGCTTGCGAATTTTTTTTCTCCGAAATAATGGGAAAATTCCTCAAGAATGCTGTCTTTGACATTGCTGAGAACCGATAAAAACAGGTCGTCTTTGGTATTGAAGTGATAAAAAATGGTGGCGCTGGCGACATTGCTCGCTTTGGCGACTTCCGCCATGGATGTTTCTTTGAATCCGTTTGTGGCGAAAAGCAGAGTCGCGGTTTTCAGTATTTCTTTTTTTCTGGACATCGTAACTGGCCTGACCGGTTGTATGGATTATCGGGTATTTAAACTAACTGATTCATCAGTCAGTTCGACTGATGAATCAGTTTTATTGAACAGGGCCTTTTCTGTCAATGGATTTTTCAACCAAAAGGTTTTTTTGGGGGCGATAAATCTTTTTTTGCAAATTTTTCTGATTTATGAGTAATTAAGTGTGTCTTAATTATATGGCGTTTATTTAATGGAGGATGAATCAACATGGGTGGTTTTTTCGGGTGTGTCGCCAAGGCGGATTGTGTCGCGGATGTATTTTACGGGACCGATTACCATTCCCATCTCGGCACCCGGCGGGGCGGCATCGCGGTCGGAAATAAATCCGGCTTTAAAAAAACAATCAAAAATATTGAAGACAGTTATTTCCGCACCAAACTGGAGGCGGAGCTGTCCTATCTGCATGGGGACAAAGGCATCGGCGCGATCAGCGACACGGATTCCCAGCCACTCATCATCGGTTCCCACCTTGGCACGTTCAGCATCGCA
>DAIEHU010000117.1 GCA_027353395.1 Desulfobacteraceae bacterium | reverse complement strand
CAAACAGTTTGTCCGCGTCTTTCACGAAACCACCAGGCGGTCAGGCGGATGGCCTTCTGATGCAGCCGCGCGCCGATAGACAGAGGAAGAATGTATGGATACGTCTACAGGCTGGGTTTTCTGGGCGGTTATGTCCGCCATCTTTGCAGGGCTGACAGCGATTTTCGCCAAGGTCGGCATTCAAGGGGTTGATTCGGATTTGGCGACCCTGGTTCGAACTGCGATCATCATTGTCGTTCTCTCAGCTTTCATCTGGTTTGCGGGAAAGTGGCGCAATCCGTTTGCATTATCTTTTAAAACCTGGGTTTTTCTTGGCCTGTCGGGCCTCGCTACCGGCGCTTCCTGGGTATGCTACTTCCGGGCCCTGAAGATCGGCGATGCTTCCAAGGTCGCGCCCATCGATAAACTAAGCCTGGTTTTTGTCGCCATCTTTGCGGTTATATTTCTTGGAGAACGGCCATCAATTCGTGAATGGACCGGTATCGCGATGATTGCTGGCGGCGTTCTCGTACTCGCGCTTAAACGATAATATAATCAATCACATTCATTTTTTTAAATCCTGTAGAGTTTTAGCCCTCCGCCCGTCATTCTTGCGGCGGCGCTCTTCAGTGCCTCTTCACTGGAGATGACCGCCACCGATGACGGGGCTTTCCCCGGCCCGAAATACAAACGGGCCACAGCCAGAACTTTTTCCCGGTCAAGCACAAGTAACCGTTTTTTAAAAGTTTTGCGGATGTCATCGGCCAGGCCGGTCAGTTTCCGGTAAAAGGCTTTCTGGGCCGCGGAATTCGGCGTGTCAGGCCGGTCGATTTCCGCGCATACCTGGAGAATCGCTTCCTTGATGTCTTCCATGTCAAAGTCTCCGGAGGTGATGAAATCAGCGGCCGCATCATAGACGTTCAGGGTGTTGACAATATGCGGATCACGGTACGAGCCGAAACAGAACAGCCCGTTTTCCGGCTGATAGGATGCAAACCCGCCATAGGCCCCGCCTTTTTCCCGGATTTCCCGGTGGAGAAACAGGGACCGGAGCATTTTGCTGATGGCGGCGAGCGCCGGCGCGTGTTCGTGGGTCAGGGATTGCGTTTCAAACACGCTGGCGACAAAGGATACGGATGATGCGGTGCTCCATCCTTCCCGGACCGGGGTGTTTTGGAATGGCACATCCGGCGGCGCAAACCCCGCAGTTTTTCCCATGCCCAGTTGGGCTTCAAGGCTTTTTGTAAATTCAGCGGCTTTTTTCAAATCTCCGGATTCGCCGATAAGCCCGATGGTTATGTTGTTGGCTTTGAGCAGGCAGGCGGCGATGCGCGACAGGTCCGCGGCAATGGCGGCAACGCGCTCGTCGTTAATGCCGTCCGTCATGGTTTTAAGGGCTTTTAACTGATGAATGCCGTGCCAGTTCTCATTTAAGGTTCCGGCGGCGGAAAATGGCCGTGACGCCAGCGATATGGCGAACCGGTGGCCGCTTGAGACAACAGCGGATTCCATATCCGACCGGTATTCCAGAAGCAGGTTTTTCAGCCGCTGATGGTCTGTAAACGTAAATTCGCACAGCAGTTCCCGGATCAGCTCATACATTTTTTCGATATTCCGGGAAAGGCATTTGGCGGAAAACGTCATCATGGGCATGCAGTCATGGCCCCTGTCTTTGTCGAAGCGGGTTCCCGCAACCACTGACAGTCCCAGTCCGCCGGTATACAGGTCCAGAAGATGGGCGATTTCGGCATAGGTGTGTCTGGCCGTGCCGCACCGGGTCAGGGCGTGGCAGAACAGCGGCATCAGCGGCAGCAGGCCGGAGGGCAGGGGCTCAAGGCCCACGGCGGCGGTCAGGTAAAAAATGCCGGATGTGGGCAGTTCATAGCAGGCGGCGGTTCCGTCATATCCGTTTGATTCGCTGACTATGGGGATGTCCGGCGTGATATCGGTAATTTGAAGGGTTGGCAGGCAGGCCAGGTCTTCTTTGGATTCCTGAAGGCGTTCCAGCGCTTCGGCATCGCTCATGATGGCGTCAATCTCCGGTTGGGACAACCGGCTTTGGATTTTTTTCAATTCTTCCCGGACACGAAGCGTTTCTTTTTCAGATAATGTTTTGTCGGGTGCGAGAATCAACCGCACGCGGTGGGGGTTGTCCATGAAAAATTTCCGGATCTGATTTTCCAGAAACGGTCCTTTGTCCAATTCTTCAAAAAGCCGGTGGATAAGGGCGTCGAATTTGAGGGCTGTTATTGGGTCGCCATGATGAAACCAGCTTCCGGAAAGTCTCAGCAGCAGCTTGATGCCGTAAGGGTAGGGGGAGTTGGTGACTTCCTTTTGGTGGAATTCAATCTGATGAATGGCGGATTCAACCATTTCCCGGTCCACGCCGTTTTTTACGAGATCCGCCAATGTGTCGAGGATGATTTTTTCAATGGCGTCTGCAGAAGCCGGGTCCACATCTTTCAGGCCGCAAGCGAACATCGTGTCTTTGTTCTCCCCGTCAAATCCGGCGCCGTCGGAGAGGGTGCTGCCGAGTTCCGAGTCGATCAGGGCCTTGCGCAGGGGAGAACCCGCATTGCCCATCAGCACCTGTTCCAGAACGTTCAGGGTCAGGACATCAAACGCTTCCCGGATATCCGAGGTCAGCCATGCCAGGCATACCTGGCTTTTTCTGGCCGGGTCATCATTCTCATCAATGGGATAATAATAGGTGGCGGTTTTCGGGCCATCCCACCGGGGCTGGGACGGCACATCGGTCTTCGGGTCCATGCGGTCAAAATGGACCAGCGCGTTTTTTTCAATGAACTGTAGGGTGGCCGCAAGGGGCAGGTTGCCGTAAGTATAGAAAAATGCGTTGCTGGGATGATAATGATGCTGATGAAAGGCGATCAACTGATTGTGGGTCAGGCCCGGGATTTCCGCCGGGTCGCCGCCGGAATTGAACCCATAGGTGGTGTCCGGGTACAGGGCGTTTAATATCGACCGGGACATGATCTGGTCCGGAGAGGACATGGCCCCTTTCATTTCATTGTACACCACGCCTTTGTAAGCCAGATGACCCGATTCACCGGCATTGTCCCCCGGTTCAAATTCCAGCCGGTGGCCTTCCTGTTTGAAGCTCAAGCGGTCGAGTTTCGGGAAAAACGCGGCGTCCAGATACACCCCCATTAAATTGAAGTAATCTTTCGGGTTGTGGGTGGAAAACGGGTACATGGTCCAGTCGGAGGAGGTCAATGCGTTCATGAAGGTGTTTAAGCTGCGCTTAATCATGGAAAAAAACGGGTCGCGCACCGGATATTTCCTGGATCCGCACAAAACCGTATGTTCCAGAATGTGGGCCACGCCGGTGGAATCCGCCGGTACGGTTTTAAACGCCACGGAAAAGGTATTGTCCGGATCCTGGTTGCTGATGTGAATGTGGCGCGCGCCGGATGCCGGATGGATCAGTTCATAAAAAAAAGCCCGGATTTCCGGCAGCTCGACAATATTGGTAATTTCATATCCATGGATGCGGCCGCCGGTCCTAAGATCGGAATTTTGTGTGCCCATTAAAAATATCCTTTTTATTTTTAATAAGTTATCTATTTATTTACAGAGTTGGAATTGCATGACACTCTATATTTAATAAGGTGGGAAAAAAAGAGAAAAATCTTTTCCTGTTTTCCTGTTTTTCTTTTTGGGAATGATTCTGATATGAATACGGGATATCTTCGGCAGGCGGAATGGATGTGAAACCAATGACATATGATTGAGGCAGGCAAAATGACCGCTCCCAGAACCCTTCTCGCAGCACACGATCTGCACCCCAAAAAACAATATGGCCAGAATTTTCTTGTGGACCCGTCCACTGCCCGGATGATTGTCGACCGAACCCGGTTGTCGCCGGATGATATGGTGCTGGAAATCGGCGCGGGCCTGGGCGCTTTGACTATTCCGGCGGCCGCACAGGCCAAGCGGGTGATCGCCGTGGAAAAAGATCCTGAAATATTGGCTGTTCTGGAAGCGGAGCTGGCGGCCCGGAATATTTCCAATGTGGTGCTGTTGAATCAGGATATCCTGACGGTGGATATCCTTGCCGTAAGCTGCCAGGAGGGCCGGAAATTCATCGTTCTGGGCAATCTTCCCTATAATATTTCCTCCCAGATCATCATTGCCCTGATCCAGGCGCGGCAGGCGGTTGACCGGGCCGTGCTGATGTTTCAGAAAGAAGTGGCCCAGCGCCTTGCGGTGGGGCCGGGCGGCAAGGATTATGGACGATTGTCGGTGATGTTGCAATATTGCGCGGATGTCAAAAAAGTGGCCACCATCGGCCCCCATCTGTTTTTGCCCAGGCCCAAGGTGGCTTCCGAAGTGATCGAGATTTGTTTCAAGGACGTCGTTAATGAGCCGGCGGCGGATGAAAGACTCCTGTCCGCCGTGGTGAAAGCCGCGTTTTCCACCCGCCGGAAAACGCTTAAAAACGCCCTGATGAACATGGAGGTGAATATTGATGCTGGGGCTGTCAGCCGTGCGCTGGCGGATGCCGGGATTGACCCCTCAAGGCGGGCGGAAACGCTATCGGTCCGGGAGTTTGTCAGGCTTGCCAATGGTTTTTATGAAGCCCTGGGGCAGCCGCCGGTTCCCCTTGCCTCTGATTAATTTTGTCCGCGAATGATGAAGGCTTGCCATGTTTGCTTGCATTGATTGGTAAAATTTACCTAAATGAATAGGCTCGGATTGCATTTTGTCATCGGTATTATTTTCTGCTTTACATATGAATCAGTTTTAAATAAAGTAAAAAATTCATTTCAAGAAAACAGGCCGCCATTTTAACCTGCGGCTTTTCATATTAATTTTTGAATTTACGGAGCGATGAATGATGACGAAGCAGATGAAAACCATCGACGGCAACACGGCAGCGGTTCATGTGGCATATGCCTTGAGTGATGTGGCCGCCATTTATCCCATCACCCCCTCCACCTCCATGGGAGAAACCGCGGATGAATGGGCGTCCAAGGGGCTCAAAAATATTTTCGGCCAGACCCTGGTCGTTAAGGAGATGCAGTCTGAAGCCGGGGCCGCCGGAGCGGTTCACGGCTCCCTGGTGACCGGCTCCCTGACCACCACCTTTACGGCGTCTCAGGGGTTACTCCTCATGATTCCAAATATGTACAAAATTTCCGGGGAGCTGCTTCCGTGTGTGTTTCACGTTTCCGCACGGGCAATCGCGGCCCATGCCCTGTCCATTTTTGGCGATCACCAGGATGTCATGGGCGTCCGCCAGGCCGGATTCGCCATGCTGGCTTCCGGTTCAGTCCAGGAGATCATGGACCTCGCCCTGGTTGCGCATATGTCGGCCATTGAAGGAAGTCTGCCGTTTCTGCATTTCTTTGACGGGTTCCGCACCTCTTCCGAGATTCAGAAAATTGAGGTTATTGATTATGCGGATATCAACCGTCTGGTGAATCATGAAGCCATCCGGGAATTCCGTTCCCGGGCCATGAATCCGGAGCATCCGGATATCCGGGGCACCGCCCAGAATCCGGACATCTATTTCCAGGGCCGGGAGGCCGCCAATCCTTTTTACAAGCAGATTCCCAATATCGTTGAAGATTCCATGATGAAAGTCGGGGCACTGACCGGCCGCCAGTATAAGCTTTTTGATTATGTCGGAGACCCGGAGGCTGATCGCATCGTCATTTCCATGGGTTCATCCACGGAAACCATTGAGGAAACCATTAACACATTAAACGGTCAAGGACAGAAGCTGGGGCTGGTCAAGGTCCGGCTGTACCGCCCGTTCTCGGTGGAGCATTTTCTTTCCGTTATTCCCACATCCGCGGAACATATCACCGTTCTGGACCGCACCAAGGAGCCCGGCGCCATCGGCGATCCGCTGTATCTGGATGTGGTGGCGGCGTTCAAGGAATACGGGGACATGCCCCAGATCAGCGCCGGACGTTACGGGCTGGGGTCCAAGGAATTTACTCCCGCCATGGTGAAAGCGGTTTTTGACAATATGCGGAAGGTGGGTTCAAAACAGCATTTCACCGTGGGCATCTCCGACGACGTCACCTATCAATCCCTGGCGGTGGATGAGAAATTCGACACCACGCCGGCAGGCACGGTCCAGTGCAAATTCTGGGGCCTGGGGTCTGATGGCACCGTCGGAGCCAACAAGAGCGCCATTAAAATTATCGGCGACAATACGGATATGTACGCCCAGGGCTATTTCGCCTATGATTCGAAAAAATCCGGCGGCATTACCGTTTCCCATCTGCGGTTCGGCAAACAGCCCATCCAGTCACCTTATCTGGTGAATGCCGCGGATTTTATCGCCTGTCACAAAGCGAATTATGTGGAAATTTATGATGTGCTGGAAGGCATCAAGCCAGGGGGAACTTTTCTGCTGAACTCCCCTTGGACGGAAGCGGATATGGAAGCCAATCTGCCTGCGGCCATGCGCCGGACCATCGCCCGGAAAAAACTGAAATTTTACAATTTGGACGCCGTGGAAATCGCAGCCGCCGTTGGTCTGGGCGGCCGTATCAATATGATAATGCAGACCGCCTTTTTCAGCCTGGCCAAGGTGCTGCCGTTTGATGAAGCGGTGGCGTTTCTGAAAGCGGATATCCAGAAGACTTACGGCAAAAAGGGCGACAAGGTTGTTCGGATGAATGTGGACGCCGTGGACCAGACTCTGGTCCATTTAAAGGAAATCAAGGTGCCGGAATCCTGGGCGGATATTCAGGCAGGCGGAGGCACCGAAACGGCGGAGGCGCCGGAATTCGTGCAAAAGGTGATTCGTCCGATTCTGGGGCAGAAAGGCGATAGTCTGCCGGTCAGCGCGTTTGAGCCGGACGGGATTTTCCCGGTGGGCACGTCCCGGTTTGAAAAACGCGGGGTGGCCATCATGGTGCCGGAATGGATTTCCGAGAATTGTATCCAGTGCAATCAGTGCGCGTTTGTCTGCCCCCATGCGGCCATCCGTCCGGTGCTGATGACGGCGGAAGAGGGGAAAAATGCGCCCGTGCCGTTTGTCACGGTTCCCGCCACAGGCAAAGAGCTTGCCGGGTATCAGTTCCGGGTTCAGGTAAATACGTTGGATTGTCAGGGGTGCGGCAACTGCGCGGACATCTGTCCGGCCAAGAAACCGGCCTTGGTCATGCGGCCCATCGCTTCTCAGGCGGCGCAGCAGGTGCCCAATCATGAATTTGCCGAAACCCTGCCAGTCAGGAATGAACTGGTGAAACGGGATTCCGTTAAAGGCAGTCAGTTCCAGCAGCCCCTCATGGAATTTTCCGGGGCCTGCGCCGGATGCGGCGAAACCCCCTATGTGAAAGTGCTGACGCAGTTGTTCGGCGAGCGGATGATCATCGCCAACGCCACCGGGTGCAGTTCCATCTGGGGAGCGTCCGCGCCCACAATTCCTTATTGCACCAATAAAGATGGGCATGGTCCGGCCTGGGGAAATTCCTTGTTTGAAGATGCGGCGGAATTCGGTTTTGGAATGAGCGTTTCCCTGAACCAGCGGCGCAAAAAACTGGCGGATCTGGTCCGGGAAGCGCTTGAAACGGATGTCCCTCCGGATTTGAAGGATGCCATGAACGGATGGTTGGCGGGAAAGGATGATGCGGAAGCCTCAGCCCTGTATGGCAGGCGGATCCAGTCTATTATCGGGGATATGGAAGGCAACAAACTGCTCGAATCCATATACGACATGTCGGATCTCCTGGTGAAAAAATCCGTCTGGATTTTCGGCGGCGACGGGTGGGCCTATGACATCGGCTACGG
>DAIEHU010000116.1 GCA_027353395.1 Desulfobacteraceae bacterium | reverse complement strand
GTTGCGGCGTGTTTTCCGGACAATTCATCACCAACCTGCCGGAAAATGTGAAATCCTATCAGCATGGATCTTTACATTAGTTATAAATTCAGGTTGTTAACTAAAAAATAATAACCCCCCCCCTGCGCCTCCGCGGGAGAAAAAGGCATATCTCGCGCAGAGAAAAATTTAAACCAAAATTTAATTGGTTGGCTGAATCCCAGGTTCATTGCTCGCGCGTCCGGGCCGAAAATCGAGGTTAGGAGAGAAAAATGAAATATTGTCAGGCGGTTCAGGGCCGCTCCTTTATATTGCGGCTGGAGGACGGCGAAATCCTTCATGAAGTCATCGAGTCGTTTGCAGGAGATCAGTCGATTCAGTCAGCGGCGCTGATCGCGCTGGGCGGCGCCGACGCCGGCAGCCGTCTGGTGGTGGGCCCTGAACATGGCCGCCCGAAACAGGATCAAGCGAACAAAATTATCCCCATGACCCATGTTCTGGACAATGTGCATGAAGTATCCGGTACGGGCACCCTTTTTCCGGATGCCGCCGGAAATCCGGTGCTGCACATGCACATGGCCTGCGGCAGAGACGGAAGTACCGTAACCGGCTGCGTCCGGGCCGGGGTGCGGGTCTGGCATGTCATGGAAGTGGTCATCTTTGAACTTGCCGGCAATGACGCAAAACGGCTCCTGGATCCGGCCACCGGATTTGATCTGCTGAACCCGGCGCCACACAAAGGAGAACGCCCGTGATCATTCCCGTCATTCTGGCCGGCGGTTCCGGAACCCGGCTCTGGCCATTGTCCCGTGAATTGCAGCCCAAGCAACTGCTGAACCTGACCGGCGATCATACCATGCTTCAGAACACGCTGCTGCGTATTGCAGGCAGTGAAGGCATGGCCGCCCCCATGATCATCTGCAATGAAAATCACCGGTTTATGGTTGACCGGCAGCTCTCGGACATCGGCATTCAGCCGTCGGCTATTTTTCTGGAACCCGTGGGCAGAAACACGGCCCCGGCGGTGGCGGTGGCGGCGTTAAACGCCATCAGCCGCCATCCGGACGCCCTGATACTGGTGCTGCCGGCGGATCATCTGATTACGGATATTCCGGCGTTTCATGCGGCTCTGAAGCTGGGCGAGCGTTTTGCATCTCAGGGCGGACTGGTGACGTTCGGCATTGTACCGGACCGGCCTGAGACGGGATACGGGTATATCCGCAAAGGGCCGCCTGTTCCGATGGGTGGAAGCCAAATGCCGGGTGAGGCTGTTTCAGGCTTTTCCATCGCCGAATTTGTTGAAAAACCGGACCTGAAAACCGCTCGCCAGTATGTTTCATCCGGCGATTACTGCTGGAACAGCGGCATGTTCATGTTTCCGGTTGCCGGAGTGCTTGCGGAACTTGGGCGGTTCGCGCCGGATATTGTCCTTGCCTGTGAGCATACGCTATCTCTCGGCAAATCGGAGCGGGATTTTTTTTATTTGGATCCCGAGTCATTCGAGGCCTGTCCATCGGATTCCATCGACTATGCCGTCATGGAAAAAACCCGTCACGGCGTCATGGTTCCCCTGGATGCCGGATGGGATGATGTGGGCTCATGGGAAGCCTTATGGAAGGTCGGGGATAAAGATCAGGCCGGAAACGTCATTTCCGGGGATGTGATTTGCGTGGATGTGGAAAATACGTTTGTCAGATCTGAAAGCCGCCTGGTGACAGTGCTGGGTGTTGAAAATCTGGCGGTGGTGGAAACCCCGGACGCGCTTCTGATCAGTTCATTATCCAATACCCAGGGCGTAAAACAGATTGTGGACCGCCTGAAATCCGGACACCGGCCGGAAAGCCGGACCCACAGGCGGAAAATATTTTCGTGGGGGCATATGGAAACCTTAGATGAGGGCAATGGCGTTCATCTAAGGAAAATAACCCTCATGCCGGGCGAGTCCCTTGAATCGCCCGGTCATACCCGGCCCCTGACCTGGGTGGTTCTGGCGGGTGCGGCAAAATTGATCATGGCGGGTAGCGTATGCGAATTTATAAAAAATAATTCCATATGCATGGAGCCGGGCAAGCCCGTTGTGGTGGAAAATCCCGGTCAGGATGCGCTGGTCGTCCTGGAAATCGCCTTTGAAAATCAAACGCCGGCGTATTCAAACTGAACCACCTGGTTTTTCCCATGGCTTTTGGCGGCATAAAGCGCTTTATCCGCCCGGTCGATCATTTTTTCCGGGGAAACCGATGGTTCGGGGATGCAGGACACCACCCCGATGCTGACGGTGACCCAGCCGCTCACGGATGAGGCGGAATGGGGGATTTTTAACCCGAAAATATGTTCCCGGATATTTTCAGCCAATTCCGCTGCTGTCTTCGGCTCAACGCCAAAAAGCACGATCACGAATTCCTCCCCGCCATAACGGGCGATAAAATCGCTTTCCCGTTTGATGGTGTCATGAATGGCCCCGGAAATGAGTTTCAGGCAGTCGTCCCCGGCCAGATGGCCGTAGGTATCGTTATAGAGTTTGAAATTGTCGATATCCATGAGCAGCAGGGAAATCGGTATCGCCAGTCGGGTGCCGGACGCCAGCAGTTTTTTAAACATATAGTCAAAATACCGGCGGTTGGGGATCCCGGTCAGGCCGTCGGAATTGGAAAGGCGTTCCAGGAGCACATTCGCCCGTTCCAGTTGCAATGTGGTTTCCACCAGATGTTTTTCCCGTTCCCGCAGCCGGTCAACCTCTGATTTAAAATGCAGAATGGAGCGCACCCTGGCGTGAAGCTCCAGCTTGTTGATGGGTTTTGGCAGAAAATCAATGGCCCCGGCTTTAAAAGCGGTTTCGATATGTTCGGCGGAAGTGTATGCGGTGATGATCACAATGGGAATATGGGCGCTCCGCTGGTCATTTTTAATCAGGCGGCAGGCCTCGATCCCGTCAACGCCCTGAAGCACGATATCCATGAGAATCAGGTCGATGGGCTGGCGTGATCCGTCGCTTTCGGCGTATAATCCGAGGATGTGAAAGGCATTTTCAGCGGATTCCGCCTGGATAATGTCTGTGTGCCCCCCGTCTTTCAGGAAGGATTCGATAATTTTACGGGTAACCGGAACATCGTCAATGATCAGAATGGCCATATGTTATTGCTCCGAATGTTATGAAAAAAATATTAATCCTCCGGCTGGTGCCCTTTTTTCAGCAGGTCCGTCACTTCTTTCACCGGATTGAAGGTGATGGGGGGAACCTCCACAAAAACCGTATTCCAGAAGGCCATGGCCCCGTTCCAGAGGCCCGGCAGTTCAAGCGCCTTGATGGGGCGGCCGCCTTCCGTCTTGCTCGCGATAAAAACAGCCTCCTCATCCACATACCGGGATAAATCAAAGGGCTCGTTTCGCCAGTTTTTGATCCCGCACACCAGATCCACCGGGTTGAAATGGGTAGCGCCGTTTGCGATTGCCCGTTGCTGAGGGTTGCGGGTATCGATTTGGGATGTTTCCACAATCTGAAGGGAGGTTTCTCCTTTGAGATCCCTTGTCCAGAAAGGGCCGCCGCCGGGATCGCCGGCATTGGGCACCATGCCGCAAACCCTGAGCGGGCGGTTTAACAGGTTGATCAATACTTGCCGTTTTGATTCCAGCGTATCGGCGTCAAAAGAAACCGGCAGTTCGCGGGAAATCGTTTTTTGAACAAACAGCGCCGCTTTTTTAATGACTTCATCATGCGGCGGCTGCCCGTGCAATTGTTCCAGAAAATAAAACACCTGCCGCTTTATTTCGATGAGTAGTCCGCACAGGGTTTTTTTCCATTTCACAATTTCCGGAAGATACCGCTCATGGGCGACATTGTCGATATTTTTGATAAATACAATATCCGCCTCCAGCGCATTCAAATTGCCGATCAGCGCCCCGTGTCCTCCGGGCCGGAACAGGAGGCGTCCATCCGGGAGACGGCAGGGCCGGTTTTCCATATCCACCGCGATGGTGTCGGTGTCACTTTTCTGGGTGGAAAACGACAGGTGGAAACGGGTTTTAAAGCGGTTCTCATAGACCGGCAGCCATTGTTTCAAGAAAGAAACGATTCTTTCCTGGTGCTGGGGGGATACGGTAAAGTGAACGGCGCATCCCCCCTCCGGGGTTCCGGCATATCCAGCGCCTTCCACAAGATGCTCTTCAAAGGCGGTCCGGGATTCCGTTCCATAAGCGTGGAATTTGATCAACCCTTTGGGGAGCGCCGCATAATCAAGCCGCTTGTCGCTGATCAGGTGTTCCAGCACCGGCAAAAAATGGCGTTCCGTAAGAAATTTTTCAAGCTGGCCCCCCGCCCGGGCCAAGGATGCCGCCAAGTCTCCATAGAATGCGAATTTTTGGCAATGGTCCATAAACTTAAATAGTTCCGGATCGGCATGGCCATCGCCGGCGGGCGGATCCGGCTCGCCGGACAGCAGCCGCTGGTAGGCGGCGGTCTGGTGTTTGAACATCCGGGTGGCTGCGCCGGAGGCAGGTACAAATTTGATTTTTTTTTTATCGGCCCCTGCTGTTTCAGATAAATAGAGCGCCTGATCCATCTGGTCTTTTGAAAGCCTCCAGATGCCATCGCCCACGGTGCAGGGGCGGACGAGAGCCGTATAGGGGGCTCCCCGGACGATGGTTGACAGTTGATGCTGGATTTTATCCGCCGTAATGCCGCTGGCGCTGATTTGCGCCATGTCGCTGCTGCTGAGTTTAAACGGTTCCATTCGTCCTTCCGGTTTTTATTTTGATGCGGTGGCCCGGCGCCTGTTGAAGGCCCAGTGGGAAAAAATACCTGCTGTTTAGTATTTGGATTATGCTACCATAAAATTTAATTATTGACCAGACGAATCATCTCTTCATATGATGGGTTCGTCATTTTTTGTTGCCGTTTTCCAATCGCTTTAAGATGAAAGAACCCTCATGATGAACGCCAATGACGCCCATATCCATGCCCTGCCTTTGTTTGATTATGATGATTTTCTAGAACGGATGGATGGAGATGCGGAGTTGTTAAAGGAAGTGATCGGAATTTTTCTTGAAGACGCGCCGAACCTGCTTTCGGCGCTGGGCTCGGCTGTCCGCACAGGCGATGCGGAAGCGATGGAAAAAGCCGCCCATACCCTGAAAGGGGCGGCCGCCAATATTTCCGCCAAAAAACTTCAGCAGTCAGCCCATATCATGCAGGAAACGATTAAAAAAGGCCGCATGGCGCCCATAGAAAAACTGTTTATGGAGATGGAAACACACTATGAGCTGTTGGACCGGGCGCTTAAATCGCATCTGACCCAGGAAAAGTAAAAACCCGCAACGTCGTCTCCACAGGATGCGGGGTTTATTCCCGCCCGAAAACGGTGATCAATGCCCAAAGTTCAATATGGCTTCCCAGGGTAGTCTTTGTGGGTCCAGAATTGCCGGTACATGGCGTTCAAGACCCGGTTGAACAAAAAGACGACCAGTTCATCACAGGGGATTTCACGCTCCAGCCGCTGGCTCAGCGATTCATGCCCTTCTTCCACCGCCTTAAGGCTTTCAATCCCATTCATGATCGCGATCATTTTAGGGCGATCGGCCTCCGCCAGTTCTGCGCCCAGCTCGCCGTTTTCCCATCTCGTCCGGTATTGGGCAATTTTCCGGGAGTTTGCAGCCATCAGTTTTGGATGGCGTTTCTGGAGAAAGGATTTGGAACGGATGCGGGCGTCAATGGTGCCCATGATGGTTTGTTTTTCAATCTGAAGCTCGTCTCTCAGCAATTTCACCACCGGTTCCGGCAGCAAAATCTGCATCTGGCTTAATTTGTTTTTGTGAAGGGCTGTTTTTTGATGGCATTCGGTTGAGGCTGTATTCCAGAAGTTCCAACTGATGCTTTTCAGCACGCCGGCCAGCGGTTTTTTTTCCTGTACGGATTTTTTTTTGATCTCAAATATTTTTTGCATCATGCGGGCTGTTTTCCCGAACAGTATATTCCCCGTGGCCACGTTAAATATTATGCCGATGGCCGCATACCAGTCCTGCATATATAGGACGCGGCAGGTCTCCTGGCCAAACAGCGCGCGCAGGGAGCTGTTCGGAAACAAATGATGGGGCGTCATATAGGGGAAAGTGCCGGCAAGCAGGGGCTGTTTCATCCCATCAATGTCGGATGGGTGCAGGTGCACCGCCGTTTCCAGGTCGATCAGTCCTAACGAATAGGCATCCGGATTGTTCAGGAAACTGTCCGCGCTGGCCTTGTTGTCGGCGATAAATATATTGTCGGGTTTTAAATCCCGGATGGCGACATGCTGATTTTTCAAATGGCGCAATAGGTTCAGGACGTTGATAACGAGTCCTTCAATGGTTTTGCGGTTATTATCAAATATCTTTTTGGCGATATATTTTTCGGTGATGCGCCGGTATTGAAAAACCGCCGCTTCTTTTTCCGCCATGATAATATCGATCATCTGGTTCAAGTCTTCTGAAAATTCTTCTGATGACTGGATATCCCCCAGATCAAGCTTCTCGTTGGCCAGTTTGCAGTAAAACCATTCTTGTTTTTTGTAGGCTGGAATCGCATCATAATTTTCGTGCTGGGGGAGCAGAATATCGATAATTTTTTTGTATTCACGATAAAGATCATTGATTTTGAAGAATACATCCTCATGCTGGCTGCCGTAAAGCGCCTCAAACGCATAGAGGTCTTCGAATATGCCGGTCATATGGAGCATTTCCTGCTGGATCCGGGTTTTATCGTGTATTTTTTCAATAACCTGGTTTAAAAACGCGCTTTTGGCCAGCTTCATGAAAAATACAAACCCGTCTCCGATTTTGAGATATCGCTGAAAATGGGGGCGGGAGGTCAGGAGATGGATGTATTTTTCTTCAAGGGCGTCTTCATCCATTCCTTCGGCGGGCTTTAACTCCGGTACTTTATTTAATATGGCCGACAGGCTGGGGGACAGGCAATGGATGGCCGGGGTCAGTTTGGATACAATATGCCGTTCATTTTTGATGTAGGCCATATACTTGTCAAAGTCCGTAAACGGCCGGGGCGGAATTTTGATCACCATCTGATCGTCATAGATCACTTTATAGCAGGTGCTTTTGCTTTCCACCGTCTCCGAGAGCTGGCAGATGCTCATGCGGCGGGTTTCCCACACAACGCCGGAACGCACCCTCAGCTCATAAACTTCTTCCCCTCCAGCGCCTTGCGGCAGTAACTGGTATTCCTGCGACTGGCTTCCGGGATTCGGATTTTTACATTGGCGCTTAAACAGGGCGATAAAAAATTCGATGATTTGTTCTTTGCCGGTCATCTGCCTGCCTCTGGGAGATCCGTGGTGGCGGTTTTATTCGTTTACAGTTATCATCATATACCCATTGGGAATATACAAGCAATTTTTCGAACCGGATGTTTAGGGATATCCATCCGGCGGTTCCATCTCCATCTCCGTTATCCGCCGATGCACACCATTTTTTCCGGCTGCTGGGCGGTTGTGAGCGTTTCCGGGTGGGCGAATGGCTTGCGCGCCACCGCCCTCAGGAAAATCTCCGTCAGGTCATGATCGAGCAGCCCTAAACGCATCGGGGTTTTGATGTCCTCACAGATGTTTGAGAGCAGGCAGGTCAACATGCGGCCGTCGGATGTGAGCCGCAGCCGGTTGCAGCTCGCGCAGAAGTGGCTGCTGACCGGGCTGATGAATCCGATTTCGCCTTTGCCGTTCCTGAATCGATGCCGCTCGGCCGGGCCGTCGGTCGCGTTTCTGGGGATGGGCATCAGTTCCCCCAAAAACTGAAGCT